>JAIPFM010000106.1 GCA_021736645.1 Phycisphaerae bacterium
CACGAGATCCAGACCGCCTATGCCAGCGGCGATCTCCTGCCGAACGACATCCTGCTGACAGACGGTATCCCCGCAGAGGTCCCCCATGTGGCGGGCATCATCAGCCTCGCGCCGGCCACGCCCAACAGCCATGTGGCCATCCTGAGCCGCACCCTCGGCATTCCCTTTGTGTATCTCGCCTTCGAGGCCCAGCAGCAGGAGGCCTGGGACCTGGAGGGACACCCTGCGGCCCTGCGCGCTGTCACGGACATCAGCCTCATCAGCGCCGAGACCCTGACCGAGACCCTGACCGCGGACCTGCTGGCGCTCAAGGCGCCCGAACCGCTCCGCATTCGGCCGATTCAAGCCTCGGGTGTCTATCACATGCCCACGGACCCCCTGACCCCGGAACACATCGATCGAGTCGGGGGCAAGGCAGCCAATTTCGGCCTGCTGCGTCGCGCCATGCCAGACAACAGTCCCCGGGCCATGGCCCTGACCTTTGACCTTTGGATGGAATTTCTCGATCAACCCTTTTCCGGACAGACGCTCCGGACCGCCATCGCAGACAGGTTGAGTCACTACACCTACCCGCCCCTGTCCATGGCAGAGCTGGAGCAGGATCTGGGGATCATTCAGGGATGGTTCAAAGACGACACGTCCACGTCCTTTACGCAGGCCCAGCATCAGGCCGTGCTGGACGCACTGACGGACCCCGCCTATGGATTTGATCCGTACAGAAACGTCCGCTTTCGCAGTTCGACCAATATGGAGGACAGTGATGTCTTTTCCGGGGCCGGCCTGTATGACAGCTTCAGCGGCTGTCTCGCGGACGACCTGGATCTCAACACCAAAGGGCCCTGCCTGTGTGATCCCAATGAAGACAAGGAACGCGGCGTATTCCGCGCGATCCGAAAGGTCTTTGCCAGTTTCTACAATCGAAATGCGGTCCTGGAGAGACTGCGGTACCAGATTCGTGACTCCGAGGCCGGCATGGCCATCCTGGTGCACCACTCGTTTCCCGATGCAATGGAATGGGCCAATGGCGTGGCCGTGTACACGAACGAGGGCCAGTACGCACGCAGGATCGAACTGACGACTCAGCCCGGTGCAGTCTCTGTCACCCGGGCCGACGCCGGACTCGTGCCTGAACAGGTGGAGGTGTATGTGTCCTCCTTTGATGACGCCCTCTATCCCACGGTGCGGGCCTATGCCAGCCTCATGCCCCTGGGCCGGACGGTCATGGCCTGGGACAAAGACTATCAGGCCCTGTCGCGCCTGTGCCTGAGCGCCGCCGAAGAATTCGAACGCGTCACCGGCAAGACGCAATATGCCCTGGATTTCGAATTCAAGAAAATCGCCCCGGAGGGTCGCTTGATCGTCAAGCAGATCCGTGAGGTCCCTGCACACAAATCGGAAGCCGTCAAGACACCGTTCCTCGTGGGTGGGGCGCTGTCGCTGGAGACATTTCAGGGTGAACACGAAGACGTGTTTGCCAGTCACCGACTCAAGTCCCGGTGGCAATGTCAGGCCGAAAGCGGCTGGCTCGATGAGCCGCGCCTCCAGGCCGGGCTCTTGAGCCACATCGATCTGACGTATCAGGCCCAGGGGGACCTGCACCGGTTAGTCGGCCAGCCGAATGAATTCCCTTCAGCCGGGCATCGTGTGGCCCTGCCCGAAGACCACCAGGTCTTTCGAACCCGTGACCACTGGGTGCTGCAGGGCCTGGAAACGCCCCGGGACATGTCCCTGTCAATATCACTTCCGCGCAGCGCCGCGCTGCAATCGGGCTGTCCCCTGGTCACCCTCCAGGACCTGGACTTTGTGGTGGATGTCAACTACGCAGACCCGGTACCGGGCTGGGGATATCAAGACGGTGACTTTGTCCTGGTGGACCGGCAGGCAGACACGGCACGCCTGGTCCCACCGCAGCCGGACTCACCGGGTGACCTGCCTCAGCACCGTCGCGTCACACAGGGTGACATCACAATCGCAATCGAATTTTATTGGCCGCCCCACCCCACAGGCCCGGTGGCCGGGTATACGGCCCCGCTTCAACGCTGGCAGCAGACCGTGATTACAGGCCTGACCGATGACCCCATGGTCCTGACCGGGTACTATGCCCAGACCTACAGGCCGGAACACCACAACTTCTTCGAGCACTTCCTGTTCGAACCGCGACTCCAGCCCGGCCTGTCACCCTCGATCCTTGAAGAACTCAAGGCCCTGAACATCTGTCAGATCCATGTGTTTTATGGCCCATCAGGTGCCAAGGGCACGGGCGTGTTCTTCTATTCATGCAAATAGGCAAACATCCTCGGAGCCTCAAGCTCACACAGAAACCTATGGTGCTTTGGTCAACTCAGTTAGTTGTCTGCAAAAATAACAAAAACTGTCTGACCGATTGTTTCTGATATCCATGTTGGGAGCAATTGTCTCGGCCCATCTGGCTTTCTCCGTGCCAACCACATGCCATCCCCTCTTGGAAAGAACTGCTGATCCACCTTGATATACAGCATCGGCAAGTTTCTCCCACGTACCACAGATAGAATCGTTTGCATATGACTGCAACGCTGCCTCCTTGGCCTTGGGAAAGGCCTTTCGAATTGCGTGGCAATCCCCCAACAGCCACGCTTCTCCCTCCTCGATCGCAATGCAGAAGCGTGTTTCGGGCTTCGGATTACAGGCGTTAAGGATACCAAACAGCTCTTCACGAAAAGTCTTGAGGCATCGATCATCAAGGTCACACACGACAACTACTGCCACAGGATAGGTTTCCTGGGTCTTAGAAAAGGCTCTTCCGTAGCCTTTCAATAGCTTCGGAAGATTGTTGAGAAGAATCCGTGTACCTGGTTCCTTGGCGTCTCTCATGTTTCTTGGAATGTGTCCGATGCCCTTGTATGAAAGTACTCTAAACGTGTGTTCACACCCAATGATCTTCGGAACCAGAATATCAAGTGCCTTTTTACCAGACTGGTCTTCAACGAGAATCTCAAAATGCATCACCTTACCTCGCATCCAGATAATCGCTGTACCAGAGCCCACCCAGAGGTAGTCCCTCCTCAACCATATTCTTTACAATTGGATCATCACTGGCCCTTCGAATAGTTGAAAATCCATCCTCTTCTTTCTCCAGAACCCAAACCTCCTCTGGAGACAAGGCATCCACAAAGTAAGGCTGATGTGTGGTGACAAAAATTTGCGACCCACCCTTCTGCCCCGTAGCATGCTCCCGAAATTCATGGACTAGTGCTTCTAACAGCTTGTGATATAGGCCATTTTCCGGTTCCTCTATACATAGAAAAGGCGGCGGGGTTGGATCGTCAAGCAGCAGCAGGTAGGCAAATACCTTCAGAGTACCATCCGACATCTGCTGTGAGTAAAATGGATCTTTGAATCCCTTGTCATTGAAGCGCAGAAGGAGCCGACCATCGTCGGTTGGAGCAGTACCTATCTTGTTGACACCAGGAATCTTGTCCGCTATGCGATCCAAAATTGTCTGAAACCTAAGCTTATGTTCGCGTTCCATGAACTGGACTACGTTTCCAAGATTATCACCATGAACATTCAAATGTTTCTGTGGGCCCGCCAATGGAAGGCTTCTGGCTGCATCTGGCGTGAAGTAACTCAGATACCAACCTTCAATAAAACGTCGAAAGGCAGAGATTCTTGGATGCTGTTTGAGGGATCCAAATGTCGCAATACCCAATTTTCGTTTATCCTCAAGCTCCACGACTTCCGTTTCCTTGCTCTCCTCTTGATCTTCCCCCCTTTGGATTGACTCAATGAAACCTGGTAAATCGAAAAGAGATTTGCCTTCATCAATCCTTAGGCCGTCCTGTTCACCCTTCCAGACCACTCCCTTGCCCTCATTCAGCACAAGAAAAGAAAACGGCCACCCCTTCCCCTCATTCTTTCGTCTCTGCCGAAGACGTTCCTTCTGGACATACGGACGTCCTGAAGAATCAAGGGCAATAGACACTTCATAGGTAATTGGCCTGGCATTCCCCTCTTGTCTATAATACACTTCAAACTCAATGGGGCCATCCTGACCCTGTGACCTGATGCGGTTGAAACCTCCCCGGCCGCGTAGATCGCAGGCTTCTTCAACCCCCGACTTGAGACAATCTGCCAGAAAGCCGAATGCATCAAAAACTGTGCTCTTGCCTACTCCATTCTTGCCAATCACTGCGGTCATGGGAGTCAAAGGAGCTGCTTTTTGCAGATTCCAAAGCTTTCCAAGTGTCACATCTTGCAAGGCGCGGAAATTTCGGATTCTAATGCCTTCTATCTTGGCCATGATAATCTCCAATGCAAACACAGCACACCACACCAAGGCAATCTCCGTCGGAAAAATTCACCCGACTCTCCTCTATTAGAATGCTGCCTGAACACATAAAATAATCGTACCATGGCCGTACTGTACAACGACCACCTGCAGTCGTCAATCGCCTTGGCTAGATGAAGGGAAAATTCACTAGGTTCAGTTCATTTAGGAAAACACAAAACTGTACTCTTTCTCCCAACTGTACCCCTGAGCTGAAAGCTGACAGCTAAACGCTGAAAGCTCTCTCAATAGGCACCCCTGACACGCATCCTGAGGCTGTACAGAGAATCCATGGCCGTGATGAACAGGGTTCTGCGATCGCCGCCGCCGAAGCACACATTCGCGGTCCAGCCCTCGTCAATAGGGATCTGCGCAATCTGTTCACCCTTGGGATTGAAGACCGTGACACCGCGGCCCGTGAGATACACATTGCCCTCGGCGTCAATCGTCATGCCGTCCGACCCCATCTCACAGAACAGTGTCTTGTTGGCCAGGGTCGCATCCGGCTGGATGGCATAGCGATACGTCTTGCGCGCGCCGATATCGGCCACGTAGAGCGTCTTGCCGTCCGGGGTGCCGATGATGCCATTGGGCTGGCGCAGGTCCGTGGCCACTGTGGTGAGTGTCTTTCTATCCGGTGTGAGATAATACACATACTGGCCAGGCTGCGGCATGGTATCGTGGTCCCACCAATCTCGCTTGTAAAACGGGTCTGTAAAATAGATGCCGCCCTTCGAATCGAACCACAGGTCATTGGGGCCATTGAGACGCTTGCCCTGATAGTCCTTGACCACCACGGTGGACAGGTGACCGTCCGGACTGATCTGCCACAGCTCGTTCTTTTCATCGGCACAGGCCCACAGGTTGCCCTGCCTGTCAAAGTACAGGCCGTTGGCGCGCCCGGGCTTGTCGTGAAACACGGACAACACGCCGTCCACAGACCACTCGTAGATCTTGTTGTTCGGCTGATCCGTGAAAAACACGTTGCCCTTGGCGTCACAGGCCGGCCCTTCCGTGAACTTGAACACCGAAGACAACAGGACGACCTTGGCATCCTCGGCAATCACGGAACCGGCTTCCTGTGCCTGTGCGGTACTCACTGCACACAAAAGTCCTGATAAACAGATAGACCCTACACATTTTCTAAATGCCTTCATGAACAGCACCTCCATTGTCATAAGTGATCAGTGTCAGGAATTCTTTGGAATATGGCTGAATTATACACAATGCTCGTCCAAAGTGAACAACCATTTAAAGTATGAACGTCATGATGATCCACCTCGGCTATTGCGTCGCACGCCACTTCCGGGCCTCGTCGGGTCTGTCCCAGGCCGTGTAGAGTTCAGTCAATTGGTTGCGTGATTCAAGTGTCGCGGGGTGTGCCGGACCGAGTTTGGCCTTGCGCCCGTAATAGGCCTCCAGGAGCAGGGGCTCTGCGTCTTCGTGGCGGGCCTGCCGCATATAGACGACGCCCAGTTGGTGTGTCGAGGTCAGTGGTATGGGATGGTCTTGTCCCAGGACACGGCGTCCTGTTTCCCGGGCCCCGGTCAGCATGGCCTCGGCCTGTTCGATCCGGCCTTGTGCTGAGTACAGTCTCCCCAGGCTGTTCATGGTCCCGAGTACGCCCCAGTGCGACTCACCCACGGCTGGGATGCCGATATCGAGCGTCTTGGTCAGTATGGACTCGGCCTCCTCATAGCGACCCTGGTCCAGGTGGAGTGCGCCAAGCCCAGCCATGCACCTCGGGGTCTGCAGGTTGACTTCACCGAGTTCCTGACGCGAGCGCGCCAGCGTTTCTGTGAACAGGGCCTCAGCCTGATCATACCGACCCTGCGCATGGTACAGCTCAGCCAGGGCCGCCTGGTTGGGAAGTATCTCATCAAGCTGAGGC
This sequence comes from Phycisphaerae bacterium, assembly GCA_021736645.1. GTDB lineage: Bacteria > Planctomycetota > Phycisphaerae > Sedimentisphaerales > Anaerobacaceae > JAIPFM01. Next base: position 6,198 of record JAIPFM010000106.1, read on the forward strand.
CAGACCTTACTTCGGCCAGCCAGGCCTGCCAGTAAGAGGGACTCGGCCTCGTCGTAACGGCCAAGGATCGTACACAATTCACCGTAGTCCCGTTTGAAATTCAGGGTGCGGTAGTCATTGGGGTCGAGCGTGCGACGGCAAACATCCAGGCTGCGGATAAACAGGTCCTCGGCCTGTGTGTAGTGTCCTGCCAGGGTGTAGCCAGACGCGACACGAGTGACTTCATCTGCGATCTCCGTGCCATCCAGACAGCGCCACACAGCCTCCATGGCCCGGTCAGCCAGCGGCACGGCCTCTGCAAAACGCCCCTCTGCAAAGTAAACATGGGCCAGCGAGGTCATGGTGCTCAGTGTCGTGACATGATCAGGGCCCAGGGCACGCTGTGCGCCCTGCAAGGCATGACTGAAAAGCGTGGCTGCCTCGTCAAATCGACCATGAAAGTAACACATCCAAGCCACATCCCTCATCATCTCCAGCGTGACCGGATCTTGGACGCCGGCGTGGGTACGATAAAGATCAAGGGCCCGTCTGAAGTGTACCTCGGCCAATGTGTATTCATTGTGACTCCAGTAGGTGTAGCCAAACGTCTTACGGATCTGCGCCTCAGCGAGCGGCTTGCCCGTGAATTGCGACTCCAGTACCTGGGACGCCCTTTCGAGTACGGAACGAGCCGTGACCTCCTTGCCGCCCACGCGATACAGATTCATGGATTCGAGACTGTACTGCAAGAATTCAGAGACGGCCTGGGCCTCACCGCGCGCGCGGGCCTGTCCAATGGCCAGACAGGTGGACACCACGATCCCCGCCACCAGAACCAGTGTCACTGCAGCGGCGCTGCCCACGAACATTCGATTGCGTTTCACGAATTTATTCACGCGGTACAGGGTGGACTCGGGCCCGGCGATCAGGGGGTTTCCCTGCAGGTAGTTCTCGATGTCGTCTGCCAGTTCCGACGCGGATCGATAGCGGCGGTCCCGTGCCTTGCGCATGGCCTTGAGCGGGATCCACTCCAGTTCCCTGCGCAGGCGCCGGGCAAGAGAACCCACCTCGGTACTGCGCTGGCGTGCGATCAGCGTCGCCTGTTCGCCCAGGCCGGACACACGTGTACTGGGTGTCTTGGGATCCTGATCACGAATGACCTGTCGTATATGCTCCATCCCCCCCTCACGCAGTGTCTCACTGTCAAAGGGAAGGGTGCCTGTCAACAATTCATACAGCACGGCGCCCAGGGCGTAGATATCCGAGCGCGTGTCAATGTCCTCAATCGTCAGTTCCGCCTGTTCTGGGCTCATGTACTCGGGTGTGCCAATGAACTGGCCCTGTTCCGTGTAAAGTGTATGTTCGGTCATGGACTGGGCCAGAGATTGGTTTAGCGCCTTGGCCACGCCAAAGTCAATGATCTTGGGGATGGCCTTGCCGTCCTTCACAGAGACCAGGATATTGGACGGCTTGATGTCCCGATGTATGATCCCCTTTTGATGGGCGTGATGAACGGCCTGACAGACCTGCACAAAGAGTCGCAGGCGTTCGTCGATCGTGAGCTTGTGTCGGTCGCAGTGCTCGGTGATCTTGACACCGGCCACCAATTCCATCACAAAGTACGGCCTGCCCCCGTCCGTGGCGCCGGCGTCATGGACCTGGGCAATATTGGGATGGTCCATCAGGGCCAGGACCTGGCGCTCGGCCTCAAAGCGGGCAATCACCTGCCTGGTGTCCATGCCCGGCTTGATGACCTTGATCGCCACGCGGCGTTTGATGGGGGACTCCTGCTGGGCCAGGTACACCACACCCATGCCCCCCTCCCCAAGGACCTCACGAAGCCTGTATGGACCAATGTGCCCCCCGGTCCATTCAAACCGGTCTGTGACAGCCAGTGTGGGCCCGCCGTGATTCGGTGCCTCAATGACCGGGGGTGATCCTCCATCGGGCGACTCGGGTTCATCAGCCTCAGTCCCCAGGGACAGCAACCGATTCAAGTGTTTTGGATTCACGCCAAATACAGGGTCCTTTTCCATGATTTCACCTCAGGATTTCTTCATCTTCAGATGCCCTTATCTCTATAGGTAGAATACCGGAGAAATCTTCTATCCTGCGAAGTATCCGTGGAAAAACTGCTTTATTTCTTCCAACTCCTCGTCGACCTGGACCTCTGAGACCACGGAGCGACGCACATGCTGCCTCAATGCCGTCTGAAACAAGCGCTTGACCGTGGTGATCATATTGGAGGCCTTGACCGGTTCGGCGATCCCGTGTTGTTCGCAGATCTGCTGCATGGAGGGCGCGTCCGTATCTCGGAGGGCCGGATGCAGGAGACGATCCCGAAAGACCTGCCAGTGGACAGTCAGGTCCCGTTCACGACAGGTGGCCTCCACCTCGGCCAGGACCGCTTCCAGCAGGGTCGATACCCAGGCGTAGTTGAAGGCATCTTCAGGCGGCGACTGCGTCAGAGACTGCGGCAGGTCCGGCGGATCGTGCATGTCCAGAGACACCAGTTTGTCTAAAGGAATACGTTTGCCCGCTGTTTTTGCTTCATGCACGTTGATCACATAACGATTCAGGGCGCACAGCAAAAAGGATCTGAAACGTCCCTTGGCCGGGTCGGCCTTCTGGATCAGGCTCCGGCCCAGCACCACTTGATGAAAGAACCCCTGCGTCAGGTCCTTGGCCTCCTCGTTGCCATACCCCTTACGCCGCAGGTAGCAGTAGACCGGCTTCCAATAGTGATCCAGCATCAGGCCGATCAAGGCGCCGCTTCGATCTTCCCCGGCTGCGGCCGCGCCTTCTACCAGGGACCAGTGTGTGGTGAGGAAGGCCTCGCCTGTGCCTCCCATGTCGGTGTAGTCGCCATGTTTCATGATCTGCTCCCATCCTGCTTGGCCATGTCAACAAGCGCTCTATGATAAAACATTTTTGGAATCCTGGCAATATCTGAAAATTGCCCGGTATTTCATGGTGGAGACGATAGTTCGGCTCATTGATTCATTGATTTAAGGACTCTACTTTTTTGAAAGGAGCTTGAAATGAAGACTCAAAAGACAACGCGGTATGACATGATTGCGGCCCTGTCGGTGGTCATCTTGTGTGGCAACCTCTGGGCAGGCGGCAGCTTCCTGGATGACTTCAGCGACGGAAACGCACGGGATGGCTCGCCGGCCATGTGGGGCTGGGACAACGATGGCACCGGTGAGCGTCTGGTGACTCCAGAAGGCTTTCGTCTCACGGCGAAACCGGGTCTGGCCACGTGGGGTGCCCTGCGTGACGATGAAGGGAACCATACCGTCTATGCAGGCAACTTGACAATCCAAATGCAGTATAGAGTGGATGCCCAAGGGGGTTGGCCGAACGCGGGCGTGGCCTTCCGTGATTTGGGACCCGGCGACCATTACGGGGCCGGTATCATCAACAACGACCTGTTCCTGGATCGCAAAGTCGGGGGCGTTTTCACCTTGCTGGGACAGGTGCCGATTCCCGGTTTCAGTGCGGCCCAACAGGATGTTATCATTCAGGTTGCCGTGACTGATTTCGAAAATACCGCGGGAATGCGAACAAGCCGACTGGAAGTGTATGCCTGGCTGCCGGGTCAGAACGAACCGGCCCAGCCTCTGATCAGCGTGGTGGATGCCACGTACGCTGAAGGGGGCATTGCCCTCTATTCCGAATGGAGTTCGGCCACCTTTCGCTGGGTGGAGGTGATTACAGACACCGTGGAACCGACAGAACCTGTGGTTGATTTCAATGGTGACGGCACCGTGGACATCACAGACCTCGTGCGCATGATCGAAAGCTGGGGCCAGGAAGATCCGACCGTTGATATCGCCCCGCACCCTGGAGGAGATAGCATTGTAAATGTCGATGACCTGGAGATGCTGATGAGCTTCTGGCAACAGGCCATTGACGATCCCACGCTCAAGGCTCATTGGACTCTCGACGAAGCCGACGGCGCCATGGCCTGTGACAGTACCGGAAGAAATGACGCCATGGTTCTCGGTGATCCCCTGTGGCAGTGTGAGGGTGGTCAAATTAATGGGGCACTGCAGCTTGATGGCATTGATGATTATCTCACGGCACCCTTTATCCTGGATCCCGTCAAACAACCCTTCAGTGTCTATGCCTGGATCAAAGGCGGCCAACCCGGCCAGACACTCATGTCGCAAAAAGATATTTTTGGCGGCGAATGGTTGTCTCTGGATTTGGCAGGAGCACTGACAACCACCCTGACGTTTCCACTGGCACCTGTCACGTCCGACGTGGTTGTCACGGATGATCTCTGGCACCACATCGGCCTGGTCAGTGATGGAGCCGGCATATCGCTCTATGTGGATGACATCGAGGTCGCCAGGAGTGACCTGTCTCCCATCCTGCCGGCCAATAGTGACCTGCAGATTGGCACAGGCAAGACCCGTGAGCCAGGGACATTCTGGTCCGGCATGATCGATGAAGTCCGGATCTACAATCGGGTAGTGACACCGTAGATAAAGTGACTAGCCACTTGTCACTAATCACTAAACCATAATGAATCATCGGGACGTCACATTCAAACCCAACTCACAGGACCCTGCGCGCACGGTGCAGGGTCCTTCCACAGGTAGAACCAGCCCTGAAAACAGGATCTCCTTGTGCTGATTGGGTGTCAGCCATACCCAGCGACGGATAGTCTTGTCTGCCAGGGTCAGGTCAACAGGACACAAGGCCGCCTGATCTCCATTCTGCACGGTGACCTTCACAACAAAGGATTGACCTGCCACCACGGCTTTATTCTCGGCCAGGGACAGGTTCACATAGGCGGGTTCTTTCACGGAAAAGTCCACACGGTGACATTCTACTGAACCGACATCATGTAAGGCGATCGTCTCCACTGCTTTTTCAGGTTGAGAAAACACCACATCATCCAGCCCCAGGCGATCCACATCTTCGCAGATCAACACGGGGCGCAGGTCGTCCTTCTCAAAACGAAGACGCACATTGTCCAGCCGCAAATCCTGCACACCCCGCGCATACAGACCCCAGGCCGGCAGGCCGCGGGCGTCCACGCCCGGGGCCCTCACATCCGAAGACTTGTCAGGCAAGCCGCCTCCCCCTTCGTATTCCAGTGTCACATCGCGGAAGATGACCTGCTTGAACGGTGTCTCGGCCCAGCTCTCCACGGACGCAGCCGCGCGATACACCCCAGTGGCCGTGACGCGATCCACCGTGATACGACCTGCCGTGTTGCCCGGCTTCAGGGAAAAATGAAACGGTGTGGTGACATTGTGCATCGTGACATCCGAGATCAGCACGTCGTCCATGTCACCCTGTGTGGCGTCCCACGCGCCGGGCTGGAGCACAATGCCGCCGAGCATGTTGGTACGGTTCTGCGTGATATGAGGCCTGACCCCCGGGCCGTAGAACAGGCAGTCATGGATGATCAGATGCCGGGCCGGACCGATCAGGCGAATTCCATTGCACGAGGAGTTGATGATGCAGTCACTGATCAGCGTGCGGTCCCAGTATCGTCCTGCAATGGCATCGTCCCCAGTGTAAAACCGGCAATCCACAATCTGCACATCCTGGCAGTCCTCCTCAGGCGACCCGCGAAAATGCACGCCGTCCCAGCCGCCGATGAAGGTGACATTCTGGATGTTCACATGGTGACTGACCATGAAGAAGACGGCATAGTTGGCCGAATCGATAAAGGTGACATCACGCACAGTCACATCATTGCAGTCCACAAAGACAAAGGTGTGTGGCCCGCGCATGCGTTCTTCGCCTGTGGGATCAAAGACTTTATTGCCGTCAATCACACCCGGACCGGCGATCGCGATAGCCTCGGCCCCCTCGGCCAGGATCAAGGCGCGATGCCACTTGCCCCAGTTGGCCTCAGGCATGGTATCCGGCGGCGCGGCCTGCTGATACTGAGTCAGATCCGGTGTGCCGACCAGTGTGGCACCGGCCTCCAGATACAGTGTCACATGACTCTTGAGATACACGGTACCGCACAGGTATCGCCCCGGTGTCAAGACCACGCGCCCGCCCCCAGCCTGAACACAGGCCTCAATCGCCTGATTGACAGCCAATGTGTCCAATGTCTGCCCGTCACCCTTTGCGCCATAATCGCGAACAGAATAGTTGCCGGTCGTATTCGCACTGACAGCGGACAAATTCATAATGACACCCAGGAATCCAAGGATTCGCCGACTCCAGCAGGACCTGCCGTGGTTTGATTTCATGCTATAGTCTCCAACGAACCAGACAATGCTTCAGGCGGTTCTCGTTGGACAATCATAGCAGGATTTGCCATACTATGCAAAGTGAACACCTGATTTGTTTTATGAGGAAAAACACATGCAAAAGGCATACATCCTTCTAATCATGGCTATTGTGGGAGGGATTGGATTTTGTGAGGCAGAGGCATCGGTCGACTCGCCGGGACTTCAGTTTGCATCGATCAAGCCGGGCACCTTTTCCATGGGCGCGGACCTTTCTCCGGCATACGTCACAGCACCCAGGGGGATCTTCATTCAGGATGAACTGCCCGCTCGTGAGGTCACACTCACCTACCCGTTCGACATGTCCAAATACGAAATCACCAACGCCCAGTATGAACAGTACGATCCCAAACATGCGGCCCTGCGAGGCAAGGCCCACGGCCTCTCCACGGAGGACAACGAGGCCGTGATCTATGTGAACTGGGTCGAGGCTGCAGGCTTTTGTGGATGGCTCTCCTCAAACGACACGCAGTACGAATACCGCCTGCCCACCGAGGCAGAGTGGGAATACGCCTGCCGCGCAGGCACCACCACAGCGTACAACGACGGCGTGACCGGAGACATCTACGCCCTGAATCCTATCGGGCCCCTGGCCCAGAAATGGCACATCATCACGCAGTGGTATGTCACGCGCGGCAATCGCCCGGCCAATGACATTGCCTGGACCGTGCCCAAGGACGTCGACCTGACCGTGGGCCAGGAGGGTCCCAACCGCTGGGGCCTGTATGACATGCACGGCAATGTCCAGGAGTGGACCCATGACTGGTACGGCCCGTATCAAGCCTCGGACACGATCGATCCGGTGGGCTATCAGAATGGCTCTTCCAAGGCGGTGCGAGGAGGCAGTCACAATGTGCATATACAGACCTTGCGTTCAGCCAACCGCTCGTCCTCCAACAGAATGGATCGGCATTTTCTCCTGGGCTTCAGGGTCGTACGCGTGCCCAAGGGCCGGACACGGCCCGCGCCGAAGCTCAAGCAACCTGTGATGCCGTGGGCCAGGGACGTGTCACAGACACCCTATCAATGGCCGTCGGACACCAGCCAGCCCTATTTCAAACTCGTGTCCCTGTATGACATCGAAAGTGAGTATGGCACGTCTGAACTGGCCCGTCAATTCGAGATCCCCCTCTACACGCACAACCATTCGCCTGCCATCACCTGGTGCCAGAACGGCGATGTCCTGCTGGCGTGGTTCACCGGTGAGAGCGAAAAGGACCAGGCCCTGACGGTACTGGCGCTGCGCGGACGTCGTCGGCCTTCGGGCGAACTCGTCTGGGACACGGACGTGTCCGAGTTGTACAAAGAAGCGGACCGGAATATGCACGGCACACAGTTGTGGAACAATGCCGCGCGCCTGGCCCACGGATTCAAGGAACCGTTCACCCTGTATCTGGTCAACGGCCTCTGCACGGACGGCCGATGGTCCAAACTGGCCATGGCCTTTCGCACCAGCATCGATCACGGTGTCACCTGGTCCGAACCGGTCATGATGAAGCCCGACACGGACGCCTTTCACCTGGACGGCGACCGCAATCAACCCCAGGGCAATGCCTTTTGTCTGTCTGACGGAACCTTGATATCGTTCTCGGACGGCTCGGTTCCGGGGGGCTCAGGTTCATGTGTGAACTGGAGTCGGGATGGCGGCAGGACCTGGTCGCTCAGAACGGGAGAACAAGGGCCGCCGGGTATCCACAGCAGCGGTGTCGAGTTGAATGACGGGCGCATCATGGCGTTTTCCAGAGACAAGGGCCAGACGTTCGGCGGCGGGATGCCCGTGAGCATTTCCACGGACCAGGGCAGGACCTTCACGTCCACTGCCTCCGAGTTCCCCTCAATATCCACGGTCATGCGGTCGGCATTGATCAGGCTGGCCTACGCCAATCCTGCGCTGGACCCGGAGGGACAGTCACGCAGACCCATCCTGCTGGTCAGCATTGCCCCGGACGGCATCGGGGCCAGGGATGCCAAAGGACAAATGACCACCGTGTACGGCACCTACGCAGCCCTGTCCTGGGATGAGGGAAAGACCTGGCCTGTCAAGCGCGTGATGAGTGACATCAAAATCGGCAGCCGGACAATCACGATGGGCCCCTGGAACGAAACCTGCACACTCGACGCCACCCATGGCCAGCCCAAGGCCTACTGGGCAGCCACGCAGACACCGGACGGCATGGTGCATCTGAACGACAGTCGATTGTACTATGCGTTCAATCTGGCCTGGTTGATGCACGGACAATGATCAGTGCAGGATCTGCCCCTGGGTGACGTCACCAGGGACATCCAGCAGTTGGATGCTGGAGACGGTGCGCATGGTTTTGTGGTCAAAGAACGTCCAGACCACCTGTTTGTCCGGCGTGACCTCGATGATGTGCGGGGCCTTACCGAACTGGCCGTGTCCCACCCAGTTGGTCATGACCGTGTTGCCATTGGGCAGACGCTGGAGGCCGGTCATGAATTTCAGACTGGCAGATGCCGGGAGGTCCTCGGACCGGACCTGCCAGACAATGGTGTCCGTGGGATCGATCTCGAAGACCTGCTGCTTTTGATTCTGATCACCGCAGGCGATCAGCGTATTGCCATTGGGCAGGCGAATCACGCTGTGCGGGCCGCCCGGCGCGGGAATCGTCCTGACCGTCTGGCCCTGCGCATCATATTCCCGCACGAGTGACAGACCGTAATGCGCCACCAGGGTATGTCCGTTGGGCAGACGTCTGGCATTACGCATGTACGCATGGCCGCCGTCCTTGCCCTCTGGCAGCAGCTTGATGCACTTGACTACCGTACCGTCCGGGGCCACGTCCAGGAGCTGGCCCCGGTTGCACTCTGCAATGAAGGTGTTGCCATTGGCCAGACGCTGGCACGCATAGATTTCACTGGGCGACTCGTACTGAAACACGACCTGTTTGTCCCGTGTCACTTCCTTGACACCGTGCCCTGTATTAAACAGCAGATTGCCGTTGGGCAGGACCCAGAGGTCATTGGCCGATGGCGCGGGGCCGTATTCCCATTCAACTTTTCCTTCAGCCGAGACAACAAACACCTTGCCCTGCGTATAGTCCGTACAGGCAAACCGATGTCCCTGTCCTGCCTGGATGGGGTCTGCAGCCTGTGACATGCCCGATTGACTGCCCAGAAAAAACAAGCCCAGGCTGAATATGATGTGTCGTGCCTTCATGTAGTGAGTCCTTGTCCAATAGCAGGACTTTATCACTAAGCCCTGCGGTGTTCGGTTTTAAGTCTTTACAGGACTTTTGCAAAGTCCAAGTGTTCAGTTTTCAGTAGGCAGTTTTCAGTGTAAAAAACGCGTTCTTCTGAAAACTGAACACTGAAAACTGTATACTACAGGGCTTTTTGCAAAAGTCCTGTTTTTAGATAAAATGCGTTTTATGGACTGTATACTGTGATCTGAAGACTGAAGACCTGAAGTCTGCAGAACTTCAGCTATAGCTTGGCCTGCGCCTTTTTGACCATCTGCTCGAACACCTGCCTCTGCTCGATCAGGGCGGCAATGCGATCCTTGGGTTTGGTGCGGGCCTCCAGGAGAACCCAGCCCTGATAATCCATGGCGACAAACAAATCCATGAGCTGCTGATAGGGATAATCACCGATATTGAATTCTCGGCAATGTGTGATGGAACCCAGCCGGTTCTTCACCAAATTGAAATTGGCCGCCAATCCGTCTCCGATCAGATCCTGCTCGTTGCAGTTCCAGCAGACCGTAACGTTTTTCTCGGTCACATGATCAAATATCTGCTTCATGATCGGCAGCTCGCTGGTCTTGCTGCCGTGCACCTCCACGCGGATCTCCTGATCATACCCTCTGGCGAATCGACCCACCTCGTTGAGAGACTGCCCGATCTGCTCGCAGGTCTTGGCCACGGATACTTCCTTGGGCAAGGCATTGGGCTTGACCTTCACGCCTGTGCCGCCGCAGTCATGGCTCAGCACCACGTCCGCCTTGGCCCCGTCAATATTGGCCCTGAGCTTGGCAGGGTCAGGACTGTGGAATTCCCAGTTGGTGCCCATGCCCACCAGGGTCACTTTGCTGTCCAGAAACTGCTGCTTCACGGCCTTGCGTTCATCCGCTGTCAATTTCGGGGAGACCTTGTGTGCATGATCGACACGCAGCTCGACCCCCCGGAATCCGGTCTTGCGGCAATTGGCGATCAGGGTGGGCAGATCCCAATCCTGTCCCCACAAATAGGTCACCAGGCCGAGTTTCATCTTTGAGCCGGGTGTTGACGCAGCGCCGGCCGCAGCCAGGGCACCGGTCTGAAGCCCCCCTGCCAGGACTGCAGAGGTTAGGATAGACTCTTTGATAAAATCACGGCGGGTTAGTCTCTTGAATTCTGATACCATTGTGAACATCTCCTTTTGCTGTGTTTTTCAAAAACCACACATAACCCCTGTGCGACGCTTGCGGGTTACCCCCCTATCTTCTCTGCTCTGCCCAGAGAATGCACGACAAAATTTCCGAGAATCCACAGTTTTGACACGGTTCGCAGGAATCAAAGGTTTCTCAAAAAAACGACCTGGGCAGGTTTTCATTTCAATCCAAATGGGTTAGAATGACCCCGATCCGTTTGAATTGATGAACCGTCATGGTCCTGTCCACCGAAATAAAAGGGATTCTTATGAAGAAACCGCCTGTCTTCTGGAAGGCCTGTATTGCAGGGATTGTCCTCTTGTGCATTCTGTCTTTCACGCCCCTCGTGATTCCTTCAGATGTGGCAGACCCTGAGTTTCTGGGCATGCCCAGAACCCTGTGGGCCGGTTTCCTTGTCTATATCGGCATTGTGGTGCTGACCTTCATAGGCACCATGGTCCATCCTCAAGCAGGTCAAGTTCAGGGAGAGACCGAATGAGCGGCTGGTTCTGGGTCATGATCGGGGTCTACCTCGCCATGCTGGCTGCCGTGGGTCTGAATTCGTGGCGTAAAACCAAGAGTGCGGAAGAGTACATCATGGGGGGCTCGAAGATCGGCGTGTTCGTGGGCATGCTCACCTTTGCAGCGACCCTGTTCAGCACGTTCACACTCATGGGCATGCCGGATTTCTTCCGAACCCATGGCGTGGGCGCCTGGATCTACCTGGCCATCTCCGACGCAGCCATGTTCTTTCTTGTGATATGGTTCGGCCTGCACCTGCGCCGCGTGGCGACAGAACATGACTTTCAGGGCATGGCCGGTCTGCTCAGCCAACGATACAGAACAAGGTTTGCAGGGGTTGTGTATCTGGCAGGCATCTTTCTCTTCCTGGTGCCCTATGTCGCGATCCAGATTCGAGGGATTGCGATCTTTCTTTCCGCAGTCTTTCCGGAGACCTTGCCGGCCTGGGCCTGGTCCCTCGGTATTGTGTGCGTGATGCTGATGTACAGTGAGATCGGCGGCCTGCGCGCGATCATTCACTGCGACGTCATCCAGGGCACGATTCTCCTGATCGTCCTCTGGATCATCGCCGTGGGGTGCATCCGGTTCTTTGGCGGTGTCGGCGCCATGTTCGAACAGGTCAAACAGATGGACCCCGCCCTGTTGTCCACCCCAGGCCCCAAGGGACTCTTTACACCGCAATTCCTGATCGCCTCATTTTTTGCCATTCTTTTTCTGCCAGTGACGCAGCCCCAGATCACCACCCGACTGGTCATTATCAAGTGTGACAAAACCCTGTTCCGCATGGCCACTGGCCTGGGCATCTTCACATTTCTGGTCCTGGTGCCCACCATTGCCATTGGACTGTATGGGGCCGTCAAATACGCTGGCCTGCCCACAGGCGAGTTCCTCGAGAATGTCCTGCTCCACGACCAGCACGATGTCATCGCTGCGATTGTGGTGGTCGGACTGCTGGCCGCAGCCACGTCCACGGCCGATTCTCAGTTGTTCGCACTGGGATCGGAGGTGCGGTCCTTTCTCCTGCTCAAGGGCAAGTCGCCGCTGTTTGTCACGCGACTGGCGATCTTCGCGTTCGGCATGGCCGCGCTCATCTTCTCGATCGTCAGCGGCAATCAACTGGTCCTGATCGCCAGGGTGAGTTTTGCAGGTACCTCCATGATGGCCCCCATGATCCTGGCCGGGATTCTCTCGAAACACAAACCCGGACCTGAAGTGGTGGCGGCCACCCTGCTGGGCCTGATCCTGTTCCTCTATTCACAGCTTCCGGCAGTGACATTCCTGCCCAGCCTGCCCAAGGCCGTTGGCCCTGTGCGATTCGATCTGGCCCTGTTATTGGCACTGGGTCTGTGCACAGCCCTGTCCACGGCCTATCGGTCACTGAGCCCTCGGCATCCCAGTTAAGGACAACCCGTGAAGATAAATCCAACCATTCAAGCCGCTGACCTGACTGAGAAGCTGAAGACCTTCTGGTCGCTCTCTGCTCAGAAAATCAGGGCCATTGACAGAGACTATGACCCGGCCCAAGGCACGCCGGTCTTTACGCGTCAGGGTCACTACACCACACGCGGATGGACCGAGTGGACCCAGGGCTTCCAGATTGGGTCGGCCCTGCTTCAATTCGACGCCACAGGCGAGGCAGACTTTCTGACATCCGGGCGCGAGGCCACACGCGAGCGCATGTCACCCCACGTCGGGCACTTTGGTGTGCATGACCACGGCTTCAACAATGTCAGCACCTACGGCACACTCCTGCGCCTGATGCATGAAGGCCGCATCGCATTCAATGCGTGGGAAAAAGAGACCTATGAACTGGCCCTCAAACTCTCCGGCGCAGTCCAGGCCAAGCGGTGGACCGCGATCCCGGACGGCGGATTCCTGTATTCGTTTAACGGCCCGCACTCGCTCTTTGTGGACACCATTCGCTCGTGTCGCGCCCTGGTCGTCAGCCATGGCCTGGGCTACAATCTCTGGACCGACAACGACGTCAAAATCAATCTGCTGGAACGGGCCATCCAACACGGTCTGGCCACAGCGAAATACGCGGTGTACTACGGAGAAGGACGTGACACCTATGACGTGCGGGGCCGCACAGCGCACGAGAGTCTCTTCAATACCAATGACGGTCAGTACCGCTGCCCCAATTCGCAGCAGGGCTATTCCGGATTCACCACCTGGACCCGCGGATTGAGCTGGGCCATGCTCGGATTTGCAGAGCAACTGGAATATCTGGCCTGCCTGGAGGACGCCGACTTGTCAGCCTGCGGAGGTCGTGACACTATTGAACAGGCCTTCACAAAAGCAGCCACGGCAACCTGCGATTTCTACATCGAAAATACGCCCACGGACGGCATTCCCTACTGGGACACAGGGGCGCCTAATTTGCACAAACTGGGGGACACCCTCAATCAACCGGCAGATCCCTTCAATGCGTACGAACCTGTGGACAGTTCTGCCGCAGCCATTGGCGCCCAGGGCCTGCTTCGACTGGGGCAGCATCTCCAGCAGTCAGGTGACATACAGGGCGAGAGATATTGGCAGGCCGGTCTCACCGTCCTGAATAGACTCCTGGAGGCACCCTACCTCAGCACGGACCGGGCACACCAGGGGCTGATTCTTCATTCGATTTACCACCGGCCCAATGGCTGGGACCATGTGCCCGAAGGCAGCAGCATCCCCTATGGAGAATCCAGTCTATGGGGTGACTACCATGCACGTGAAGCGGCCCTGTATGTCCAGCGCATGATCAACCGTGATCCGTACTACACCTTCTTCGGCTGCCTGGGGCAAGGGAGTATCTCATGACAGCGATCCAGGATTTTTCCAGGCTCTGTGTGCACACCATCACCACCAAACCCTGGTCCATTGACGAAGCTGCGGCAGCGTATGAAAAGGCCGGCGTGACGGGCATCTCCGTGTGGCGTGACACCCTGACCGATCACGGGCCCGCAGGTACCGGACAATTGCTGAGGGACCACGGCCTGAGCATTGTGTCACTGGTCAGAGGCGGCTTCTTTGCCCATGACACAGCGCAGGCACGTACCAAGGCCCTGGA
>JAIPFM010000107.1 GCA_021736645.1 Phycisphaerae bacterium
CTGTGTCTGAGTCGTACTTGCACCCCTTCGCCCCCTGGCAGTGCGGCCTTCTGCATTCATTGCGTTTGACGCGGCTGCCATCTCTTCCTTATTGAGATTGTAAACGACCAGACTTCGCTCCCCACGAAGCTTTCTCTCCAGCATCACCCCATCAATGGCATTGAGGATGCGTGTCTTACCGGCCTTTTCAGCCGAGAGACGGATGGCATCCATGTCATTGACGATCTTCTCTTGAGTTGATCCATAAATGGTATCCAAGTTTGTATCATCTATGCTGCCCCAATTATTTATGTAGGATTCGTGAGGATCGACTTCTTCAACCACAGCCTCATTGCTTCTCGCCCTGGTACCGCGTCTGGATGTCAACGTGTCAGTGGTCTGACCCCGTCTGCTTCGTGCCCGAGATGTTCTCGTCAACTCTTGCATCGCCAGTGTGCTACCACCCCTGGCCGCTTCTCTCATCGCGCGACTTGATTTGGCAAAGATACTTTTCCAAGTACTTTGAAGCACATCCAACTCATGAACAATATCATTGGCATCCTCCTGTTTTGCCACTGTCTGTACAAACAGGATTTCAGAGTCAATTTCCTTCCTTAAGGCATTAAAAAAGGTATTTTTAATACGTTGCTTCCTACTGGTCCACTTGGTTTCCTCGGCCTCCAGCGTCTCAAAGAGGACCTCCATGTCTTTGACTAATTTGGGATCGGTCGACAGGCGTGAACGTACCTCATTAGGGTCTTCAAGAACCTTTTTAAGCTTATCGGACTCTGCTTCCGCTAAGGAAAAGGCATCCTCCAGACCCGTCCGCCTCTCATAAACAACCGCTTCCTCGGGAAAAAGGCTAAGAACTCTGGAATTACCGGACTGAGAGACTAATTCCTTGGGCGTAAATCCCTTTGCGTTCTTTATTGACGTATTTGCACCCTTCTCAAGCAAGTCGGTGACCACCCTAATCTGCCCATTCGAGGCCCCGATATGCAGCGCCGTATTGCCTTCATTGTCAACCGCATCAATCTCAGCCCCTCGCTCTAGAAGCAGGGAAATCACTCTAGACATACCAGACTCGGAGGCCGCCATTAAGGGGGTTCGCCCCTTGGTGTCCTTGGCGTTTGCGCTGACCCCCTCTTGCAAGAAGGCCAGCAGACTTCGTGCATTGCCTAATGCAGCTGCTTCGTGAATTGTACTTATTTCCTGATTATTTTGAGAATATCCGATGATTTGAGTCAATGAAACCATACATAATACCATTACAATACGTTTCACAGTCGCCCCTTTCATACCATAAATCACATACGTTTTCAGATTTCACTACATATCGATGGCATTGTTAATGCCCAATTTCTCGAGAACACTGTCAAATTCATCGAGTGTTCTGAACTCAATGACCATTTTACCCTTATGGCCCTTTTTTTGTGTTTCAATTTTCACACGACTCCCCAAGTGACTACTCAAAACACCCTCCAATTCAAGAATATGGGGGGCTTTCTCCTTGCGCGGAACCCTGCTTACATTAGAGCCATCCAAGTATTCCCTAACCAGTTTTTCAAGTTCCCTGACGCTTAATCGCCCTGCCAGCGCTCGATTTGCAATTTTTTTTCTTAAATCATTGTCTGGCAGCGCCAGAATGGCCTTTGCGTGGCCCATGCTGAGCACGCCATCTGCAAGCATCTGCCGAACCTCAGTCGGCAAGTCAAATATCCTCAAATGATTGGCAAGAACAGATCTCTCTTCTCCCAATCGCTTGGCTGCTTCAGTCTGATTCAGGCTGAAGTGATTTATGTAGCTCTGATAGGCCTTTGCACGTTCGATTGGATTCAAATCGGCACGGTGGATATTCTCTACCAATGCCCATTCAAGCATTTGAGCGTCAGTGGCTTCTCGAATAAAGGCTGGAATAGTCGTCTTTCCAATCCTCTTGGAGGCCCTAAATCTTCTTTCGCCGGCAATTAATTGGTATCCTGTGGGTGTTTTCCGAACGACAACCGGCTGAACAATCCCATTGGCCTGAATGGACATGGCCAGTTCCTGTAGTTTCTCTTCATCCCAGTAGGTTCTGGCCTGATGAGGATTCACAGAAATCGCTTCAATTGGAATCTCCTGCACCGTTCTTGATGGTTTCTCCGGTACGAAGACCTCCACCTTTGCTTTCGACGTCGGCTCAGGGGTCACGTCAGTCATTGGGCCAAGCAGAGACTGAAGGCCCCTGCCAAGGTGCCTTGGTCTAGAAGTTGACTTCTCTGTCATAGATGCGCTCCATGCTTTTACTGTTTATATTCAATTTAATCATCATAATATTGATTATGCCCCCTTCTTTCAACAGGATTTCCCCATAGCCTCGCCCTTCAAGCGATAAATATTCCTCCGGGGTGTTCCACGTGGAACACCTTCTGGGCTCACAGGCCATCAAAACCGCCCGCGTGTTCCACGTGGAACACCCAAATAACTTGGATTGCTCTTCCCAAACAAGCACAATCACAGCACGAACATTTGTACTCTTGAGACTTATTTTTTTGGAACATTGCACCTAGGAATGCAATATCATGCTTTCTTATAGGACTTTAGTGGATTTTTTGAACTGCCTCTCAAGTTTTGGCGCATGCCTATAAAGCAATCATTGAATGGTCCGATTATTTATGGTATAAGGTTTGGTTCGTCAGGAACTTATATTGATATTTATTTATTCATAGCACTGGAAATTATGGAATTATCAGAATTACGGATAGAATTAAACGCCCTGTTGGCCCGGATTCAAACGATCCGGGACTGGCTTTGACTTACCCACTAAAAAGCTTGAACTCGAGAAAGCAGAAATGGCTGCATCAGCAGAGGGTTTCTGGAATCATGCAGAATCTGCTCAAAAGGTTGTTTCCCAACTGAGTCTTCTCAAATCAATCGTCAATCCAATTGAGAAACTCGAAAAGGATGCCAAGGATCTTCTGGAGTTATTTGAATTGGCCTCTGAGGAATCCGACGAGGATATACTCACTTCCATTGAAACCGACCTGACCGCCCTACTTCGGGTCTGTGAAACAATGGAACTCCAGGGGCTGCTTTCAGGCCCGCAAGACATGAGGAACTGCTTCTTCAGTATTCACGCTGGTGCTGGCGGTACTGAGAGTTGTGATTGGGCCAATATGCTCATGAGGATGTATTCAAGATTCTTTGAAGCCAATAAATATCGTGTTGAAGAATTGGATATCACACCAGGCGAAGAGGCCGGCATCAGATCAATTTCTCTTCGCGTGGCTGGGCCATTTTCTTTTGGGAAACTCTCTTGCGAGGTGGGTGTCCATCGTTTGGTTCGGATTAGCCCCTTTGACTCGCAAAGTCGTCGGCATACCAGTTTTGTGGCGGTTGACTGCATTCCAGAATTTGAAGATGACATTGATATAGACATTGAGGATGACGATTTGCGAATTGATTTCTATCGTGCCAGCGGTGCAGGGGGGCAGCACGTGAACAAAACCAGTTCGGCCGTCCGTATCACCCATGAACCTACAGGAATAGTAGTTCAATGTCAGAGTCAGCGCAGCCAGCACAAAAACAAGGCACAAGCCATGAAAGTGCTCAAGGCACGCATGTATATGCTGGAACAGAAGAAAAGAGATGATCAGATTGCTCAATTGTACGGGGATAAAGGTGATATTGCCTGGGGCAATCAGATAAGAAGTTACGTCATGCAGCCATACCAAATGGTCAAAGACCATAGAACGAATTATCAAACAGGCAATGTGCAGGCCGTCATGGATGGTGACATTGAGGCATTCATTGAAAGCTATCTGCGATTCAGAGCTAAAAAGCAGGCCTCCAAGGGTAAATAGTGGGTAAGTTATGAGCAGAACGTTTGAGATGCGCACAAAATGTCAAAAGGGCGATCCTGCGTTATTCAAAACTGACCTTCTTGCCATTGGCCTGTTTCAGGGTAGCGTTTCACCTAATTCCCTGTTTACCCAACTGAATGAGCAACTCAAGAACCATCTGTCGACAGTCAGATCACTCCATGATTTCAGTGCCAATACTGCCGAATGCAAGCTGCTTTACCCAGAGGGCGCGCCTGCGAAGCGTATTCTCTGGGTCGGATTGGGAGACAGAAAAGACTTTACACTAAAAACTCTGCGCAAGGCCTCGGAGGCCGTAGGGCGAGAGGCTCTCAGGCTAGGCATCAAGAGCCTGTGTATGGGCCTTCATATTGGTCTTCCCTCGCGATTTCGTCTGCCTGAAATAGCTCGTACCTGTACGGAAGGCATTCGCTTTGGGGCCTATCGATACGATGAATACATCACAACCAATGATCCAACACGCGTTGGTAAACTGATTGTGACCTTTCTCGACCCTCGTCATGTGGAACTCAAAGAGGGTGTAAAGGTCGGGCAGGTCATTGGAGAGGCCAACGCCCTGGCACGAACCCTTGCTAACAGACCTGGGAATGCACTGTACCCGGCATCGCTGGCCATGGAGGCCCGGCGCGTTGCCAGACGGGACACGAGACTCGACTGCAAGGTCTATGATCAAAAACAGCTTGAATCAATGGGCATGGGCGGGATTCTTGCGGTAGGAGGAGGCTCCAAACGCCCCCCATGCCTGATTGAAATGAGATATAAGCCCAGGCAAAAGTTGACAAGCCGAAGTCCCGAGGTAGCACTCGTAGGTAAAGCTGTCACGTTTGACTCCGGCGGCATCAGCATAAAGCCATCCGCGGACATGGATCAAATGAAGTTTGACAAGAGCGGGGGGATTGCGGTCCTGGCCACCATGAAGGCCATTGCCGAACTGGATTTGAATATCAATGTCACGGCCTTTATCCCTGCCGCTGAAAACATGCCTGGCGGAGGTAGCTATCGACCCGGTGACATTGTCGCGACATATAGAGGAAAAACGGTAGAAATTCTCAATACAGATGCAGAAGGGCGCATGATTCTCTGCGACGCCATTGCCCTGGCTGAACAGAGAAAGTGTGATATTATTATTGATATAGCGACTTTGACAGGTGCCTGTATGGTGGCCCTGGGAACTCATAAAGCCGGCTTGATGTGTAATCATGCGGCACTGGTCAGACAATTCATGAAGGCCTCCGATCTGAGTGGAGAGCCGATCTGGCATCTTCCATCAGATGACGACTATGCCGAAGAAATGAAGAGTAAAATTGCGGATCTGAAGAATTGTGGCAGTCGGTGGGGCGGCGCTTGCACAGCGGCGGCTTTCCTGCGACAATTTGCAGGCAACACTCAATGGGCCCATATTGACATTGCTGGCATGGATGTGCTTCACGTTCCAAGCGATCCCAATGGCCCGAGTTCCAGTGGTTTTGGTGTTCGCTTACTGACCATGTTTTTGTATAATTTACAGGCAACGACAGCCTCCAGCTAAAAGGGCTATTATGTCTCAATCATTAAAACCCATAGACAATGCCAAGATCGAAAACGCGATTCGTGACCTCCTGGACGCCATTGGCGAAGATGTGAATCGTGAGGGCCTCCGCGATACGCCCGCCAGAGTGGCCCGCATGTATTCTGAACTGCTGGGCGGCATGCGGGAGAACCCTGAAATACACTTTAAAAGTGTGTTCACGGAAGAGTATGATGAAATCGTGCTACTCCGAGATATTCCTTTCTTCAGCATGTGTGAACACCATATGCTGCCGTTCATAGGGTCTGCCCATGTGGCCTATTTGCCGTCCGGCAAGGTCCTCGGTGTCAGCAAGATGGCTCGTATCGTGGACTGTTTTGCCAAACGTTTGCAGGTCCAGGAACGCATGACCGGTGAAATTGCTGATCTCATGATGAATCATCTCAAACCCTTGGGCGTGGCCGTGGTCGTGGAGGCATCTCATAGCTGCATGACCATACGCGGCATCAAAAAGCCCGGGGCCACCATGGTGACTTCGGCCTTACGAGGCCTGTTTAGAAAAGATTCTCGCAGCCGCAATGAAATTCTGAGCCTGCTGCACCAGGATCGACGTTGAGGCCTTTCATGCACCAGCTATTGCGTAGTGTCCGATTCTGTATCAATCCGTTCCTGGTAGCCCCCCCTATCGGTCATAATGGTTTTGGAGGCCGCCCGGCAGGCCAGGGGCTGGCACTGTTTCTGGAATTGGGGATTCGGCTTAGCCACACCGTGGATCCAAACACTGGTTTTGTGATGAATGTCACCGACATTGACGCGGGTGTTCGCCGGGATGCCGTACCGTTATTCGCTGAGTACATTACTCAACAGTACAAACAGGCCAAGCACATAAGTCTCAATGATCTTCAGCAGCTCATGACGAGAACCTTTTCAGTGCTAAAAGAAAGCTTCCACCCCTGTACCCTGAATGAACTCAGTCTGCAGCTTACTCCATACAGGACCATGACCATGAAATCAACCTCACCTGCTACGCTATTCTACTGTGAAAAGTTTGAATTTGCAGCCATGCATAAATTGTGGAACGATAACTTCACTGAGCAGCAAAACCTGGATGCCTTTGGAAAATGCGCCAATGCCTCGGGCCATGGACATAATTACTGGGTCGATGTCACGATCAAAACCACGAGACCCGACCTGTTTAACTCCATCGCATTTGAGAAAACGACAAACGATCGATTCATTGACCTGGTAGACCACAAGAATCTGAATGCGGATGTACCTCACTTTGCGCACCATATTCCCACCATAGAGAATATTGCCGAGTATGCGTGGCATCAACTGTTTTCATACTTTGAAGATGGTGAGCTCCACAGTGTCACTGTCTGGGAATCTGACCGCACCAGTTGTACATATTTTGGTCCCTGATCCTTTTTTTTGTCACAGGTGATATTTTTAAACATTTCCTCACACCAGTGGTGTGCACCCCCTCTGTGTTTTTATGGGACGGATCACTGCGTTTCCGTGGCCTTTTGGCCCACACCTCATCATCTTGTATGCCTCGCATCTCATCACTACTATATACAGTTATCTTCCCACAACAACATTACCTACTTTAAACCAAGACTCATTAAAGAGCTTTGCTCAATCATGACGATATTGCCCAAGTCAATAAAGGGTAGCAATAGCCATTAAGGATACGCAACGATGAGCAAAAGAGAATTGATTGACTGCATCTGTGAGATAAACCGTACTGCCAAACCCGAATTCCTGGCCCTCTTTTCAGAAGAAGAGCTTGGGGACTATTTGGAACACCTCATGGAACTGGATCTCTCTGAACTGGCCGTCTGCGGATAAAACAAAAAAGCCCACAGAGTCTCTTGACCTGTGGGCTTATTCAACGCTTTATAGACTCCAATGATCATGCCATGATGATTGGAGAGACATTCAAATCACTTCGTCTCGGCATTGGCCTGCAGTTTTAAAGGTTCAATCGCCGGAATCGCCTCCCCAGTCACCGGCGCAGGAATGAGCGCGGCATTGTTCATTTTGAATTCTGCCAGCACTGGCGTCAATCCATTGGGCACCAGGCAGACAAAGTCAATCGGTCTGCTTGATTGATCTCTACTGAATGCATCAGATGACACCGTCACCTTATCTTTCAAGGAGCGTGTCAAGACGGTGTTCTTCCCGCTCATATAGCCAATTGGGTACACAACCTGCCCCTGTCCCTGTAAAGCAGTCTCACCCTGCGAGGATGACTTACAAACCACCCGAACCTGGGCCACCGTAAAAGGACTGTGCCCCGACAAACCTTTTTTCTTGAGATTAATCCG
This sequence comes from Phycisphaerae bacterium, assembly GCA_021736645.1. Taxonomy (GTDB): domain Bacteria; phylum Planctomycetota; class Phycisphaerae; order Sedimentisphaerales; family Anaerobacaceae; genus JAIPFM01. The sequence continues at coordinate 7,677 of JAIPFM010000107.1, forward strand.
AACGATCATGGGGCGACATCCGGCCTTACCGGCCAGTGGCTTTTGATCCTCATCCACGAGGCCGTCAGGGGCATTCCATACCGCGGCCTTGAGAGGGACATCAATCGCAGGTTCTTTGGTCAACACGGACACTTTCTGATTGATGGCGTGACGATTGAGATACATCTGATCCAGGAAAGAGGCACGCATCAAGGCGAAGCTCTGAGGTTTCGAGATGGCAGAAAAACTCCCCTTGCTGATCATGGCAAACCAGCCACTGACCAAACCATCAGCATTGAGAAACGCCTTTTTTGGATTGTCGGCGTTGGGATTGCGTTCGTCAAAACGAGCATAGGGAATCGTATTGGCCAGGGGCGCCATGCTGGCCGCCACCAGAATGACACCTGACAGTATCCAACCCAGAAAGAGGCCCACCAAAGGACGGCCGATTTTTTCAGGCAAATCACCGAGGAGGATGGGTTCATGCAGGAGGGCGACAATACCCGTTTGGAACACCGCAAAACAAATGAGGAATACCAGGGCAAAGCAAATGACATAGACCCAGGCACCGAGAGATTGGAGGGACTCAAAGCCAATCAGAAGTTTGGCCAGATACTCAAAGTAGCCAAATGCAATAAAACTGGCAATCAGAGTCACAAACACTGTCGCGACACCTCTGACGATATTGCCTTTAAAGTATTGATATGCGGCACATCCTGCAATGATTAATAGTACGGCTACGGTGACCATGCACAAAGTCTCCAATATGTCACTTCATTTTAACTCTACATCTGATACAATACACACACGTCAAAGCTCAACGGCCTCAAGACTGTGTCGGCTTTTTCTTGGTGGCAGGCGTCAACACTCTAACCATTTCATTGATGGCTGTCACACCGCCCATGACCTTCCGTAAGGCCTGTTCCTGCAAATAAGCCATCTTGGCACGTCGGAACTGATTGCCCATGTCCTGAAGCGTTTTGCTCTTCAGGACGACCTTCTTGAGTTCCTCATTGAATGTAATCATTTCGAAGACCCCTGTCCGCCCGACAAAGCCAGTCCCGTAACAATGCATGCACATGCTCTCTTTGCCTCGCTTGTCATACACCACCTTACCCGGACGGTACAGCACCTTGGCCTTGTCTGCAGGCAGGTTAAACTTCTTCAGGATATCCTGATTGGGTGTATACCCCTGCTTACACTCATCACACAGCTTCCTCAACAACCGCTGATTCATGATGCCTGACAAATTCGTCATGGCAGTTTTTCGATCGCCCACCAATTTAAGCCAACGGCCCAGCGCCTGAAGCACGCTGTCCGCCTGCAGAATCACATAGATTAACTTGCCCCCATCATTCGCCGCAGCACAAATCACCTGGGCTGTTTCCGGGTCGACACACTCCGCCACCCCCATGATATCCGTTCCCATTCGGAACAGCTGTTGGAGTTTTTTGGCGTACGAGGTGGTGGCAGTGTCACTCAGCGTAAACAGTTGCTGCGTGACACTCGGAAGTGAATTGGTAATCTCTTTTTCAAACGTATAGATGCTATTGGTATAGGCGTCGTGTTCGCGGAGAATGGAATAGAACGTACTTGTCACCCCACTGGACTTGGGCCCAGTCACCAATATGATACCCTCTTTGGCAGTTTTGACCTCTTCCAGAGACTGCAGTTGCCTGTTGGTCATCCCCAGTTCAGCCAAACGAATGATCGCTTCGTGACTGACTTTTCGGATGCGAACCTGTTCTCCTACGGTAGAGCCCGCCGTCTTGATTTCCCAGTCCAGAGTATCTTTGCCGCGACGCGTATAGAAAATACCTTTTTGTGGTTTACGTCGCTCTTTGATATCGAGACCGCCCAGTTGTTTGACGAATCTCAAAAAGAAATCGATCTGATCTTTAGGCTGCTCTGCCTGCGGTACAGAGGCCCCGTCTATTTGGAATGCAATTTTATAATTCTCGGGACCAGGGACCAGGGTAATAAATTCAGCACGTCTGGAGATGGCTTCTGTCAATATATCATACGCGATACGATAGCCAAAGAAATCCGGCGTCCGTGCTTCCGGGCGGGGGACATCATTCTTGTTGGCGGTGATGAAAAGAAAGCTGTCCATGCCTTCATCGACTTCGCCACTCCCGCTGAGCAGACTCTTAATATGATCGACTGTTAAAATTCGGTCAAAATCCAAGACGCGTGCATTTCGCTGCTTCACATACACCAGGGATGCGCTGAGTATCGAGATGGCATAACACAACGCACCCACAATATACACAGGGACAAAAAACCAAACCAGTGACATCACCGTCACAATACCCAGTATAATACTCACCCAAAGCGTGGCGTTTGCACCGACGGCCTCTGCATCCTTATGCATCCAATGAATCAAAGCCCAGGACGGGAAGAAAAAAACAAGATAGATGACCAGCTTAGTGATGGACAGGTATCCACCATACTCAACAAGCAACAGTATCGAATCAATCATAGACTATTTCCTGAACCAGATTCTCATAGTTTGGAGTACAACATCAAGATTCATTAATATTATATCAACCCCTCAGTCGAGGTTTTAATGCCCTTCATGGCCATCTTTAATTCTTCCGGATTGGGGGCGTGCTTAAAGGCTTCCTTCGGATCCACCACACCCTCCATGATAAGACGGCACAGATTCTCGGTCAAATCCTGCATCCCCTCGCGCTGACAACTTCGAATCACGCTGGTCAAGTCTCCCTCGCGTCCCTCGGCGATAAGCTTTCTGACCGTGGGATTGGCCAACAAGATTTCCAGGGCCGGCACCCGACTCACACCCTCCAATAATGTGGGTACCAGAGTCTGGCTGATGACAGCCTTCACCGACACGGCCAAAGCCTGTCTCGTCAATTCACGTTCGTCTTGAGGAAACAGGTCCAGGATTCTATGAATCGCCTGTGCCGCATGGGCAGAGTGCAGCGTGCCAAACACCATGTGGCCGGTTTCCGCAGCTCTCATACCTGCCGTGATCGTCTTGGCATCGCGCATCTCACCCACCAGCACGACGTCCGGGTCCTGACGCATCAAATACGTCAACGCATCATCGAAGTTGGCGACATCAAGGCCAATTTCCCGCTGCGAGACAAGGGCCTTACCATCTTTATAGATATATTCGATGGGATCTTCGATCGTCACAATATGGCAGGCACGCGTCCTGGAAATGTAGTCCAGCATGGCGGCAATCGTGGTCGTTTTACCAGAGCCCGTGGGACCCACGACCAGGACCAACCCTTCCTTGGATTCAGCAATCTTGGCAACCACAGGCGGAAGATTCAGGCTCTCAAAAGAAGGGACCGTGGCGGACACTCGCCTGGCCACCAAACTCACATGGCCCTTCTGCATAAAGACATTCACGCGAAAACGCTGCTCCTCACTATATTCATAGGAAAAGTCAAGCGTTCCGTTCTCAAGGAATTGCTCTCGCTGGACAGGCGACAAGATTTCCAGGACAATCGCCCTGAGTTTTTCGTCGGTAAACACTTCACCTGTTGTACTCTTCAACTCCCCGGAGAGACGCAAACGAGCCGTTTGCCCGACTTTTAAGTGAATATCGCTGGCCTCAGTCTTGATGGCAGCCTTGAAAAACCGATTAACGTAGGGCTCCTTGGGTCTATCAAACGCTATTTCAGCAGGATGGCCGGTACTCATATTAAATGCATCACTCCAATCACTGTGTGAACAATCACCCTCTATCTGTCTACAGAAAGACACCCTAGCCATCACCACACAACGGATTGCGTCTTGTCTTGCCTAAGTAATGCCCAAAACAACCTGTAACCGGCTTTATTATAAGCTTTTGTCACACAATGTCAAGATGCCCCAAACTCGACACCATGATACACCTTGTCGCTGAAGGTCTTTTTCTCTTCCACAAGAATCTGAGAGATGAACATCATCACACGTGGAGTCATAAGGCATAATAGCCGATCTGAATACAAAAGGTAGGCAATGATTCTCGCGAGAGATATCTAACTGTGACGAGAAAACTCAAGAAATTATCTGATCCATGGCACATCAATTACGAAAAAAACTGGCTCTCATTTCAGTGATTATATATTGGCCCACGATTTTTCTCCTCACCCATACGCCCCTGCCCAAAATCGTCCATCAAGCCAACCTGTCAGACAAAAGCCTGCATTTTATGGTTTATTTTATTCTGGTTTTTCTTCTTTGGGGCACCCTAAAACCTTATTCTAAAGTAGCTTGGAACAAACCCACGGTCTGGATCATCTTGGCTGTTATTGTCTGGTACGGCGCGATCGATGAGTGGCTTCAAGGCTATGTGGCAGGGCGAAGCGCAGATGTCCATGATTTTTATGCGGATCTGATGGGTACTTTAACCAGCTTGGTACTCTTGTCTCTCTTGTCGTTCTGGCCAGCTCTGCTCGCGATGTCAGCCATGGCCATATTTGTCGTGGTCAACAGTAGCCGGGCTGATTTGACGCAACTCCTGCCCATTACGTCGACATGCATCGCCCCTCTACTGCTGGCCGGTTTTACCGGCCTGACCCTCTATTGTGTCCATACCTCAAAAATTGCCTTTTTAAACACTGGAAAACCGCATTTCAGATGGCTATTCCCCACACTATTGCCATGCCTCCTGTTGGCAGTCACTGCGGTGGGGGCCAGACTGCTGCACCGTCATCAGGCCATGCAAGACATCCTGCTTTCCGGCCTGGCCATCGCCTTGACAGTTTTGATGGTACAATCAGCCCACAAATTACTCAAAAAAAACAGGAAATTCGGTTTATCCCAGTCGAACTAAGCTTACAATTAAATAAACTCTCACGAATCGAGGAGATGCACCGATGTCTCAAATGAGCTCAGGTTTCAAGAATAGAGTCGACTATGACAACTGACACCCTTCAACTCACTCAGGAGAAGTCCATAACATTTGTGACATTTGTGGCCACCTGTCTCAGTGACGTGGATGCGATCGGCCAAGCCACTGATCAGTTGACCACATTTATAGACACAATCCACCCCGCCAAGATGATCTTTGACTTCTCCGGTGTTAAATTCTTTTCTTCACAAGTCCTGGGTGTGCTCATTGAAACCAGGGCCAAGATATCATCCTATCAAGGCCAGTTGGCGCTGTGTTGCATCGCGCCCCAGCTCAAACGCGTTTTCAGTATCACCAACCTGGATCAAATTTTTAATCTGGCGGAAAACCGTATAGATGCCATGTCAATTTTGAACTCTTAAACTGATTGGGGAACAAAACAATCTCATGCAAATTTCAATACAATTTTCAGTCTTTATGGTCAATAAGCCGGGAATCCTGGCACAGGTATTGAGCGAATTTGCGTCAGGGAAGATCAACATCCTGGCGATGACCATGATGGACTCCGTGGAACACGGCGTGATGCGTGTGGTATTTACCAGACCTGAACCTGCCAGAGAGATCCTCAAGAAATTAAATCTGCCCTTTAGCGAAACTCAGGTCCTCTGTGTGAATCTCAACAACAGAAGCGGCGAACTCGCCACATTGGCTGAGAAGCTCGCCAAAAACCACATTAACATCACCTATGCCTATTGCACCGCCGGGGCCAAGGGTGGAAAAACCACGGGCGTTTTCAAGGTTGCGGATGTCAAAAAAGCCACCAAGATCCTGGAGAGCCACGAGAATAAAAAGCCCCAGACCAAAAAGGCGAAGGCCAAACCAGTCAAGCGATCTCATTCCACCAGGAAATGAGGGGACGATTTCGTATCAGTGTCTACCAAGGCGTTTGGAACATCCACCGACAAAACCTTCGGCCGGGACATGAGGGACGTTGCTGTTCTTCATGAGTCATGTCCCCGCGTGACCTGCGACTCTGAATAGCGTCTCTCGTAAATAGAGTCACGCCCAAAAATCTGACGCGCAGTCTGCCACAGAATTTGAAGATCACCCCAAAACGACTGCGTCTCCACATACTGGACGTCCAGTTCCAGCTTTTGTTCCAGCGTCAAATTGGCTCGCCCCGATGTCTGTGCGAGGCCTGTCAGACCCGGCCGGACCCTCAACCGGGTCCTGTGCCGTTCATCCCACTCATCCATCTGGGACACATACAACGGTCGTGGCCCCACCAGACTCATCTCACCCTTGAGCACGTTAAACAATTGAGGCAGTTCATCCAGAGACGTCTCACGCAGAAAGTGCCCCACCCGTGTCAGGCGTGGGTCCTTACCACTTTTGGGACTCGCCCCATAGGGATCGGCCTCCAAACGCATGGATCGAAACTTATAGATCGTAAACGGCCTGCCTTCCTTGCCCGCCCGCGTTTGAGTGAATAGTGCGGCACCGGGACTGGACGTACGTATTACAATCACAATCACCAACAGCACTGGCCAGAGCATCAGCAAAACCGCGAGGCTGACCATGATATCAAGACCTCTCTTCATCACCTGCATACCCTTTCAATCGCATCCGCAATGACGCCTGTACAATGTCCCAGCTCGAATTCCGTTTCTACACGTTGACGGCCTGCCGCGCCCAGCCGTCGGCACATCCCCTCGTCCATAATACACACAAGCAGGGCCTCAGCCAGGGCGTTGGCCTGACGCGTGGGCACCAGCCAGCCGGTCTTTCCCTGAACCACGACGTCCTCGCACCCCCTGTGTTGTGTGGCCACCACAGGCTTGCCGCACGCCATGGCCTCAAGAATCGATACAGGCAATCCCTCAAAGTAATACGTCGGCAGGGTAAAGATGTCACACACACGCATCAGCCGATCGATATCATCTCTCCAGCCCAGCACCTGAAACCTGTCTCCCAGGCCGGTGGCAAACGCTGTCGTTTCCAGGGCCTTTTCATGCGGCCCGTCTCCGGCAATGAGAAATACCACGTCCCCCCGTACCCGGCATATTTTCTGGGCCGCCTGAAAATACACATAGATGCCCTTGGCCGGAATCATGTAGGCAATGCACAAGACAAACCGGACGTGTTCGGGCACGCCCAGTTCTTCTGCCAGCGCCTTGTGTTCAGCCGGGGAGGATGTCCCGTGATACCGTTTCAAGTCTATGCCCATCCCCGGGATACGCTGAACCTGATCCGGTGACTTCATTAAATGATGCGTACTCAACTGTTGATCGTACCGGTTCATCACCAGGATCGCATCGGTCAGCCGGGCCAGGGCCTTCTCCATCAAAAACCAGAAAGTCCATGTGAGCTTGTTTTGTCCCGGTGCACAGGGCAGGCCATGGGCAAAATACACGCAGCAGGGCACTCCGGCCAGCCGACCTGCGATTCGTCCCACCGCGGCCCCCAGGGGACTGTGACAGACCAACACATCAATCTGCTGTTCACGAATGTGACGGGTAATGCACAAGATGCCCTTGAGGATCGCCCAGGGATTAAAGCTCCGCTCTAACTGGTGCGTCACCACATGCAGACCCTGGTGACGCAGTGTCTCTGCATAGGCATCGTCCGATCCGCACACACACACCTCATGCCCGCGTCGGGTCTGCTCCTGGATCAAGGGCAGCAAGAACTGCCAGACCATGATCGACGCTCTGGATAGATGCATGATTTTCATACGGGTTGACTCTGTGGCTGAACCATGGACCAAAACTGCATTTTAACCGCGCGTAATCCTTCGGGAGAAAAGGCCTGCGTGGCAGTGACATTCCGCTGAGACCAGCACGCCAGCGTCTCCGCCTGATTCATCACGCTGAGAATCTTGAACGCGAGGGCCTCCGGATCTGCCGGCTCAACCAGACAGTCCTGATCCAGATATTCCGGCACCCCCCCAACCGCGGTGGCCACGCAGGGCACGCCTCTGGCCATGGCCTCAATCAATCCTCGTCCCATGCCTTCGGTCAGAGACGGCAACACATACAACTGGGCAGCATCCAACACGCGATGCAAGGGGGCGCCTCGCTTCACATACCCCAGCAATCGAACGTGTTCCTGCAGTCCCAATGTCTTGATCTCCGCGTCCAGTGCAGGGCGTTCAGGACCCTCTCCCAGAATGTCCAGAGTCACCCGCCGATCGGCCATGTCAATGATGCGCCTCATCGCACGAATCAGATACACATGTCCCTTTTCGCCGGACAATCTTCCAGCCGCCACAAGACGAAAGGGCGTGACATCAAACGCCTCCGGTGTTCGAGGTTGACCGCGATCTTCGTCGGCAATGGCCACCGAGCAGAACACATACTGCCGATCCGATGTGCCGTGGGGGTAACGCCGTTGAAGGTACCGACTGATATACGTGACCGTGGAAGCTCGTGACACGATCCACCGCGTCAGGCGGTCAAAGACTCTCGCGTACCATTCACATCCGAACATGGAGGCCTTGGCATGACGAATACCCTCGTACGAATCGGCCACCACCTCCACGGCATAGGGTCGTTGAAGGCACAAGAGCAACACGCCCGCCAGCGTGCCCAGCACGTCCGGCATCTTTAAATAGCAGGCCTGTGACCGTTGTATCGCCCTGTAAATGCCCCGCAGAAGGGTCGGTAGTGTCATGAGAGCCGTCAGAGGCGAGCGGGGATCGGGCAGGGGCACAATCGTGACCCTGTCACCATCCAGGCGAGGCAGTGACGCGTCTACTTGCGCGACATGGCGCGTCCGTACCAGGACCTCAAGGCGGTCGCAATACTCCAAATAGCGTGTCAGGTAGGCGTAATCAATGATGGCGTCACTGCCATTATAAAAACGCCCCTGGCAACAGAGTACGTGTATTTGATGGGTCGTTAATAGGGTCATCTGACAGTTCATGGCGCCTGCCGCGGGTATGGCGAACGCAGCCTCTGTGCAAATTCATATAAACTCCGGGCCGTCTCCAAACTGTGCGGCCCATCTGTGTACAAGAGCACACCTTTTTTCGCAGACCAGACCTCTGAATGCACAAACAACTCCTCCGGTGTAAAATATGGCAGTAACGGATCTTCAGGATTAACATGTGTGGTTCTGACATACGCTCCAAATATCTCATACGGATACTTGACCCGGCGAAGGCGAGACTTGAGATTGTAATAGGTACTTTCAGAAATGCGGTTCTTTCCCAGGAGGCTCACCTGGTTCAAGGGGTGACGGGCCTCCGTACTGCCTGCCGGCAGCACATAGTCCACCTGCCCGGTTTCATCCACGGCCGTCATCACCGCCTCTTGTATACGCCTCAGGTCGACACGCGATCGCACGGCGGGGTCTTTGAACACCGGCTTGAATACCGACTCACCATACGGTTCACAATCCAAAGCCGTGGCATCTGCCTGTAATTGTTCCGCCTCTGCCCGGAGGTGAAATACTTCATGCACATAATAGTTCGGATCGTATATTTGGTCTGCGTCACACGATTCATTTTTATAGTATGGCCAGAGATCACGACACCAGATGAGTTTGGCGCCCTGGGCCTTGACCATCTTTACAGCCAACTGCACCTTGTCATCCTGGACATCCGCATCATTGCGATGCATATACAACACCATCACATGACTCACCAGACCACTGGCCAAGGCCATCTGCAACGACTCGGGTGAATTCGAACTCACACTATGGAACCAAATGATCTCCGGTCGTGACACAGGGGGCTTGGGGGGCACCACATTGGTATCTTTCGGGAGATTGGGATCCTGAGCCAGAGAGTCGCTCACCCGGTGAGTCTGAAGGACCAGCACCAGAGTCAGCCCTATCAGACACGGCAACAATGATTTCATCCACTTCATCGTCTTATCTCTCGCAAACACTCAGTAACGTCTCGCCAACCTTGGTTAACGTGACAGGCTCTGAATACGTCTGTGTCACCTTATCGAAGGCAGCCTGGGCCAGCCGTGTGGCGAGATCCGTTTCGTGGACCAGACGTTCTATGGCGGCGGCCAAGGCAGGGGCATCGTCGAATGGAACCAGCAAACCCGTTTTGTCATGCTCAACGAGATCTGTGACGCCGCCGGCGGGCGTCGCAATCACGGGGCATTGCAGCAGCATGGCCTCCCAGATGGCCCTGGGAAAACCTTCCGTCAGACTCGGCAGCACCACGACATTCGCCCGGCTCATCAGGGTACGCACATCAGATCGATGTCCCAGACACACCACCTGATCTTGAAGACCGTGTCGCTCTATCGTTTCATGGAGCGCCTCGACAAACTGTGAATCTACCCCCATCTTGACATCGCCTGCCAGCCACATCACAAAGGCGACACCCCGCCGCTTTAACTCAACCGCGGCCTCTACCGCCACCCGCTGTCCCTTGGCCGCCAGCAACTGGGCAGGTATCAGTATTTTGTATGCCCCGTCTGCTTCAAGCCTCGCCCCGGTGCACGGGGACTTCGCCTCTGTGATCACGGACTCCATATCGATGACTGTATGACACACGTGAATCCGCTCCGGCGGAATAGGCCACTGTCTTAACGACTCGGCCGTGGCATTGGACACGGCCAGTACACAAGTTGCCTGCTTGATCAACCAGCGTCCCAACCAGGGAACTTGATGCTTCTGATACCAACCCCGTGCATAATAGGCAACCGGGTAGGTGGCAGTCACGCCGGACAGCCACAGCAAGGCCATGGCCTTGTAACTGTTGGTCAGCACGGCATCCGGCTGGCATCTCTTCATCTCTTGCTTAATCGCACCCTGTATCGCCGTCCACTCAGGGAGTTGCCTGAGGCATGACAGACCTCTTCGAATCACCCCTGTCCCGCCAATAAAATGCGACCTCGGTTGACAGGGCAGAATGGTAACCGGCACAGACGCCTGCGCCAGGGCCTCGAGATACGCCTGACACACGCCATAGGGGTCCACCACCCGCACATCAAACATGGCATTCAATTTGCTGAGCAGATGGACCGTGGATCTCTGAGCGCCACCATAATGTGTGACACAATCAAAGAACACCAGCCTGGGACGTTTAGATCTCATCCAAGCTGCCCCCGTCTGCCTGAGAGTCCTGATGCGATGAGGCAGCCCCCAGTTGTTCCAGCAGGGTTTGAACATACAGATTGCAGAGCCTGTTCTGACAAAACAGGCCTTCTTCAAACCGCCACGTACGCAGGGTGTCATCAAACACAAAACGCCCGGGTTTCGTACCTGCCATGGGGAGACTGTCTTCGACCTCGGGGCCAAAGGCCGTCTTGAGGTCGTTGACCAGATACCGGCCATCCTGGGTCTCAAATATATCCAGCACCACACTCTTAAAACCGCCACAGTCCGTAACGGTTTTCACGAACTCCAATAAAGCATCCGGAGGCCACCCCGGTTCAAGCTGCTTTGACTCACCGACAATGTCACCGAGTCGGATCTTTTGAGACCCGATGTAAGACTGACCTATCCGAATCACACGCCACGCTGTGGCATTCGCCATATAGGTCTGGAACAGGACATTTCCCCATTGCCGGCCATGTGCGTCACCACCCAGCTTGACCGTCCCGTTCTTTAAGCTTCGGTTCACCCATCGAATCAACTTGCCCCGCTCACGAAAGATCTGGACGTCCGTGTTTCCGGCCCCACAATCAACCTGACACACAACCGGCAGGGGGGTGGCATCTGCAAAGGCCACCGCGTCTTGCCGGTCATAATAGACCCAGCTTCTCTGATGCGAAATGCGCTTTGCCTCAAGCCAGAACTGCAGACGCCGTTTATTCTCGCACACCCAGAGCTCGTCATAAGACGGAAACAGGGTCTTGCCAAACTCCTGTGTCACAAGGCGCAACCGCTCATCATACAGTTGCCTCCAGGCACGCATGTCACCGAAGGGGCTGACCAGGAATGCGTCACAGAGCGAATGGTCTATCACATCCATCCAGTTCGGCCCTGAAATATCGAGGACCTTATACGGCACACCGAGATCCCGGCATGCCTCGATGTAGTGTTCATGGAGACGCATACCCTCCTTGATAATCCCCAGGCAAACATCCGAGGTGATGCATGGTTCGTTCATAGCGCCACTCCCAACTGTCGCATCAACCCGCGACAGTCTTGAAGAGACAGGCACAGACACCTCATCAGGCTCACCCTGAACTTCAAGACCATCACGCCCATGAGCATGAGCAACAGCACAACATGGCTGACACTGGATGCCATGGCAGCACCGTAGATACCCAGCCTGGGAATCAAGATCCAACTCAGCAGCGCATTCACCGCACAACTGATCAACAGCATGACATAGGAGACCTCAGGAAACCCTCGACTCCCCAGAAACTGAATGATCACCCGCGCGAGCAGGTAGACCATCGTGCCGGGCAACAGGATCATCATAGGCCTGACAGCAGGTTCAAATGCCTGCCCAAATAACATGATCACCATTGGTTTGGCCAGCAGCATAATGCCGACAATGACCAGCAGGCTGAAGGTGGCCACAAAACGAAAGACCTTTTCAAAATGCCCGGCCAGTTCCGATGCCTGCAGCGACGCCCATCGACTGAACAGGATGGGCAAGACCGCTTGACTGGCCGTGACCACCAACATGGCAATCTGCATGCCACGACTGAAATAGCCAATCTGGTCAAAATCGGAAATCATCCACTTGATGATCATGATGTTGAGGCTCGAATTCAACAGGATCATGATATCCACGCCGCCTTGACGCAGACCCATTTTTCCGAGTTTCATCATGACCTCGATTCGCGGTTTGATGCGCCATGCCACAGTCGGTCCCACCCAGACCCACGCCACAACCATACGGATCGCCTGCATGCCTGTCAAGCACACCAGGGCAGAGCCCACTGTCAGTACATGGGTCCACGCAAGCACGGCGATTAGCCCCATAGAGCCCAGGGACGACGCGAGTGTCATGAGGCTGAGACGTTTGGATTCCAGACGCCGCAGGAGACTGTTTCGCCCCACACCGGCGAGAATCATACACACGGCATACAAAGACACGGCCCAGACGGCATATCCAGGTATCACACCAAAATAGGACGGACGCCATACCACAAGCACGCCCAGAATCCCGCCCCCAAGCAGACCAAGTGCCAGACCCGCCCACAAGGAATGCGCCTGGTAAATCTGGGTTTGTTTGGGATCGTGTTGGCTGTAATACAAAAATGCGATGGGAAATCCCAACGCCGATATCTGTGATCCCAACATCACGGCAGCACACACCACCGCGTATTGCCCGATCCCTGCGGGGCCAAGGAGCCTTGTCAGTACAATGGTCTGGATCAACCGGATGACAAAAGACACCAGGGCGGTGACATTCACTAAAAAGGCTTTACGAAAGAAACTCATAGGTTGGTATACTCGGGTACCTTGATATCAAATGCAGCGGCCTCATTCTCGAACGCATCCATGGCCTCCAGATATTCGTCCTCCCATAGCACGGCCTGGGATTCCTGATGTGCAATGGCTGAGGCGCGGTCCAGAAGCACCACCACATAAAAAAGAAAATACCTGGGATACTGAGAACTGATGGCATCGGCACTCATGGCATAAATGCCCCAGGCAATCAGGGCCCACACACATCCACTGCGCACAATGGTAAGCAAAGGGTCTTCGTACGGTTCCCGACGAAAGGCCTTTTTGAAAAACACCCACACAGAGGCAACACCCCAAAGAAGCCCACCCAAGCCATAGACCGTCAATAGGGAGATATATGCACTGTGTGCTTCCATCGAATTTTTGGCAATCCCGGCCCTGTGTCCCTGACCCAAGAGATAGGTCATGGGTGTGGCGGTTTGAAAATAGCTGACCCACATATCCACACGCCCTGTGACATTCCCGGCCCAGGTGCCAGAACCCCTGTCATACACGGTCGCCACGCGTTCCTGGACGGCCTGACGCAAGCCGACAAAAAAGGTGCCCACCAGAATGGACCCCAGCAGGATCATCCAGGCCACGCGCCGATTGCGTCCCAGGATCGCCATCAACACAAAGGTACCCATCAAGGCCATTAGACCTGCACGTGAACGAGTCACCAGAAGAGCGACCAGAAGGATACCACACAGGCCGTACGCACATATCTTGGACAAAAAGGATCGCTGTACACGAATGGCCGTGACGAGCATGGCCAGGGAACAGGCGATCATACAGGCGGCATTATTGGGATTGAGAAACGGACCCGAGGCCCGTCCAGTGACGCCTTCAATATCCACCAGCAGGGGATTGGACCAGGCCGACATGCGACCCGGAAATAGCCCGTGTAAAATGACAATGCCGCCGCCCACCACAGAGGCCAGAGCAAACCAGGTAAACTGGCGTTTGACATCCTGGGTGTTGTCAATACAATGCAGGATCGAATAGAACAGGCCCCAATACACACCGAGTTTCATGATATCTTTGAAATACAGGACCCGCTCAAAGATGGGGGCCTCCATGGAGCCCGCCAGAATCGCAATGGATGCGACCCATAAAAAACCAGTCACCACCCAGAACGCGTACCCCCAGCGCACACGAACGCCGCCCAGCAAATTGCGTCGAATCACCACCACCACAAACAGAAACATGCAGAACAAATCATCCACGCCAATGTTCAGCGGAATCCACTGGTGCTGAAACCACCAGTTGTGCGGATAGGTAAACAGCACAAACCAAATGATATAGGATCCCCATTTGGGTTTGATACACAACACCAAAAAGGCGGCACAGGTGGCCAGTAAGATTAATAGGGATAGCACAATTCTACCTCAATTTCGACGTATCACATTGATATGGGCATATCGACTGTTTTGGCCTTTGCCTTTGGGTCGATTTATTTCGGCTTGATGACCTGAAAAATATGACCACGTTGATGCATCTCATAGTATTCTATGAGAAATGACGGGAAATACCCGTGCTGGTCTGATACCACATAAACAGGACGTGTCTTAATAAGTCGGTCAAAAGACGCCTCAGAGAACTCCGGGGCTCCGGGCGTGGAAATCACGGCACTGACCACATGCACATCCGGTCGGCTGCCATGGATTGCCTGATACAACACCAGTGGCGCCACCGTGGTATTGTCTGCATAGAGCACCGCTCCCTGCGCCAACTGTTCAAATACCTCGCCTGCAAATTGACCTGCGCCCCCATACCCGGTCTTCCAAGGCTGCAGAAAATAGGTCAAATCATCACGATATGGGATGTTTTGACGTGTCCCCAATGTAATCCCCTGTCTTTTCAGGACATTCGGCGCAACAAAATACACAATCGCCGGGCACAGTGACAAGGCCAGCGTGCAGCGTATCAGCCAGCGGTTGTTGCTCTTCTGCATCAGGTCAGACAGGCCCTTGCCCATAAACACGGCCATCACACAGTAGAAGGGTATGAAAAAGGCATACCGATCCGCCACAGTGTAGCGCCATGCAAAGAGCAGGAACACCGCGGCCAGGGCCCCAAACATCACGATCATGGATTGGCGTGTGCGTTTGAGGAATACACCATACAATCCCAGAAAGAACAAGCCGATATTCACTGAAGGGCAGTTCAGAACAATATAGAGGACGTTCTCCCGGGCAATGCGCCAGGTTACGGAGGCATTCAGCACATCCTCCTGCCACCGGTCGCCAAATGCGGCAGACGCCAGAGTCCCGAGAACATCGTGGGATCTTACCATCTCCAGAAAGATTAAAGAGGTATACGGAAGGGTTCCAATAACCCATATAAACATTATTAAGGCTATTTCGGAAGCCTTTACCCGCTTTTTTACCAGCAGACTCAGGCCGTACCCCAGATAGCAGACGGCTGACAGACAACCCAGCATATGCACAGAGATCGCCAGGCCATTGATCCCCGCTAACACATACAATAAAGATGTTTTCTGCGTCTTCACATGCAAACACAACACTATCAATTCGAATGTGAACAGCATGGCCCAGAGCGTATAGGTCTCGGCAATACAGGCATGGCGCCAAAAGGTATGGGAGAGTCCCAGAGAGACAGCTGCCAAAACAGCCGGGCCGGTCTTACCCAGCCACAACCTGACCAGCAAATAAACGTTGGCCACGGCTACAGCCCCAGCCAGCGCAGAGATCAGGTTGATTCGGTGCAACACCTCGCCAAAAGGAATCAACTTGGCCAAAAATGCAATCCAGTAATACAGGGGATGTGCCAGGGCAAGGCCGAAAAAGCCCTGGAGGTCATGGTGCAGGACTCTGTACTGGATTAGGCCGCTGTCCTGCCAGAGCAATCCCGGCGCGCAACTGATCCCATAGATCACCGCGAAAATCGCGAACACCAGACCATATCCCTGTGTGTGTGATAACTTAGGAAGATTTCTTCGAATCAATGGTGTGTTTCTTGGAATCAATGACCATCTTCAGCGTATCATCCAGACTCGTGGACGGCTGCCACTGGATCATCTGTTTGATGCGATCCAGACAAGGCACGCGCCTGGCCATATCCTCAATGGCCCGACCATACGCATCTTCATAGGAGACAAATTGTTTTTTACTGCTGCTGGCGCACAGATCGATCACACGGTCTGCCAACTGTTCCATGGTGATCTCATGGTTGGAACCAATATTAAAGACCTTGCCCTCGGCCTCATCGCACGCCATCAGTCTGATGACCGCGTCCACCACATCCCCCACATAAGAGAAACATCGTGTCTGCTGACCATCACCATAAATCTGCACCGGCTCACTATTCAAGGCCCATTGGACAAAGCGGGGAACCACCATGCCGTATTGACCGGTCTGCCTGGGCCCCACAGTGTTGAAAAATCGCCCGATCACCACGCCCAGGCCGTATTGCTCATAATAGGCCTGCCCCAGAAATTCATCAATGGCCTTGCTGCATGCATAGGACCATCTGGAAAAGGCCGTACTGCCCAGGATGAAATCGTCCTCTTCCCTGAACGGGACTGCCACGCTCTTGCCGTAGACTTCTGAAGTGGATGCCAGAAAGACCTTTCTTCCAAACCGATTGGCCTTTTCCAGCACGGTTTCAGTGCCCCCGATATTGGTCTCGATAGTCCACACAGGGTCCTTGGCAATCAACTGGACGCCCACAGCAGCTGCCAGATGATACACCTGATCCACGTCCTTGACCACCAGCTGCACCAGTTCTCCGTCACGAATATCGCCCCGAATGAATGTCAATTTACCCTGGCCCCGATACGCCTTTAGATTCTCCAGGCTCCCGGTGCTCAGGTTGTCGATCACCCAGACTGCGTGACCATCTTCCAACAACTGTCCCACCAAATGCGATCCAATAAATCCGGCACCACCTGTGACTAGTACATTCATCGTGCGAGTTGCTTTCTTTTTTAAAATTCGACTAGGCTCTTTCTGAAAAGACCGTCGTCGGCCCGAGAGCGAGCGTTTTTTCGTCTGGCAAGGACGGCGAAGCAGGCGATATTGAACGTATCGTCGATGCAGTCGGACGCAGTCCAGACGGAAAAAAAGCCGGTCGAAGCCAGATCGACTTTTCAGACAGAGCCTCGTGCGCAGACTCCGTCCCCGTGGGCTGCGCAGGGCAATTTCGCCTCTGCCTGCCACACTGACAAACGCTGCGACTGAATGGTCTGTGTTTCAATAGTCTAAAACCTAACTTAAACATCGGAATAACAACGACATAGCTTAACTTCGTCCTCACCCTGTTTGCCCATCACCTCGTGTATTTTTTTACGGCCAACAGACCGATAAGTTCAAATAGTCACAAGTCGTGTTTGGTTTGGCACTTGACCCCTTTGGACAAGTGCATTAATAATATCCGGTTATGACACGATCCTGTATGAAAATCAAGGATTCACCTCTGGACGGCCCATTATGCCGTTACCATGAGGTCTGCGATGACATCCAGGAGGTGGTGATCACAGCAGACCAGATACAGAAGACCGTCGAGATCCTGTCTCACCAGATTCACGAAGTATATGCCAATGACACCCGCGTCGTCATTCCTGTTCTGCTCCAAGGGGCCAGACACTTTGCAGACGACCTGTCAGATCGCTTGAACGACTCAAAATTTCAGTTTGTCCCGGTGAAGGTCAGCAGCTATCGTGGCGGCACCCGGTCAACCGGCCAAGTCGTCATTCACAGCACTGAAACACTCGATATTCGAGGACAGGCCGTGTTGATTGTGGATGATATCTATGACTCCGGACGGACCTTGACCCAGGTCAAGGCACACCTTGAAGCCCAAAATCCTGCGCATGTCAAGACCTGTGTCATGTTTGAGAAGGCCTGCGAACACATCCATGACGTGCCGTTGGATTTTGTGGGTTTGCCCGTACCGGATGATTTTGTTGTGGGCTATGGCCTGGACTACCAGGACCGCTATAGAGAACTCCACTGTGTGGGCACCCTGAAACCTGACGTCATCGCCACAGAAGATCGCTATGAAGACGCCCAATCTATTGGATAACATCCCTGAGGATCTCCCCGAAGAGATTATTGAGACCCTGGCCGGGAATCATCAGGTCCGTATTGAACGGATTGTATCGCAGGGCCATGCCTCCCCCCCGGACTTCTGGTATGACCAGGACACCACAGAATTTGTCCTTCTCCTCCAGGGCCAGGCCAGACTGACCTTCCGGGATCACACCGTGGATCTCAATCCCGGAGACTATCTCACTATAAACGCCCACCAGAAACACCGCGTCACCTGGACCGATCCCGATCAACCCACGGTCTGGCTGGCCGTGCATTATCAGAAAGCTGCCCCATGTACAACGCCGTAATCTTCGATCTCGATGGCACTTTGGTCAATACCCTGGAGGACATCGCCAACAGTGTCAATGCTGCATTACATCAGCACCGGCTCCAGAGCCACCCCGTGACATCCTACCGATTGAGGGTGGGAGACGGCACCCGTGCCTTAATCGAACGGTCCCTGCCAACGGACCGACAGGATTTGGTGGAGTCCGTACTCAAGGCCCAGGCGGCCTTTTACAGAGACCACTTTTGTGACAACTCGGCGCCCTACCCCGGAATCTCTGATCTGCTGACCAGATTAAAGGCAGGGCATTTAAAACTGGCTGTGTTGTCCAACAAACCGGATGTTTATACACGGACATTGACAGAGCGTCTATTCCCGAGCGGCACATTCGATCTGATTCAAGGCCACCTGGAGGGTGTCCCCTTAAAACCTGACCCCACGTCACTGGTGGACATGCTGTCCAAATTGAATGTCACACCCGACCAGGCCATGTATGTAGGTGACTCCGGCGTCGACATCCAGACCGGCAAGCGGGCTGGCGTCTACGCCGTGGGCGTGGCATGGGGCTTTCGCGGTCCAGAGGAACTTGAACTCAATGGCTGCGATACCTTGATCCATGACCCCATAGAACTTCTGCATCTTCTGCCCGGCCCCAAAGGATGAGCCTCACACAGAGAAATATATTCGATCACAAAACACAACAAGCTGACTTGTTGTAACATGAATATGCAAATCACTTACCCGCGATGCAGAACGATAAAACGACTTGTCATGCCAAACGCGTGTGAGGTATCCATTGAGCTCAGCCAGCGAAGCTGAAGCGACGTCGCTAATCAATCATGAAAAAAAGTTGCTAAAAACCTTTTTCTCCTTGTCATATCTACTTGAGTAGATTAAAAGTTACTTGGATAGATTTAAGAGGACGCACATGCCAAAGAAAGATCTGGAACTCTTCGACAGTGAGTGGGCGATACTTCGCGTCGTGTGGAAGCTCGAGCCCTGTACTGCCCCCGCCGTCCAGGAGGCACTTCAGGATAAGAGAGGGTGGGCCTACACCACGGTCAAGACGATGATGGGCCGTATGGTCAAGAAGGGTCTGCTAAAGACGACAAAGATACGCAACCTCTACCTCTACAGCTCGGTGGTCACACAGTCTCAGGCCAGAAGAGGCGAGATCCTGAGAACCGTTACCAGGGCATTTGACGGCACTCTAACGCCCATGATGCAGTTTTTAATCGAAAGCGATGAGCTGTCGGAGCAGGAGTACAGTCAATTGGAGTCTCTGATTAAGAATCGTAAACGCAAGAAGTCTGCGCCACAAAAGAAGCCTCAGAAGTAGCCGTTCTGTGGCAGTGATATTGATCACGATTTGTTTATCAACGGAGAGACCATGATGGATGCGATCCTTGAACAAGTCAATTCGATGGGGAATGCTTTTCTCGATTTTGCTTTGCCCATGCTGGTTCAGTCGAGCCTGCTTATCATCGCATTGCTGGGCCTGGACATGCTTCTTCGCAAGAGGATGAGGGCGGTATGTCGATACTGGATCTGGATGATCGTCCTGGTGAAGTTGATGCTTCCAACCACTCTCTCTTCGCCCACAAGTCCGGCCTATTGGTTTGACAGTGACCTGCAAGGTGTGGTGACGCAAGGACCGATTGTCTCAGGGACCTCAGAGTCCACGTCCCCAATGACCGAGCCTCCCACTGAGGTGCCAGCGATCCTGGATACGATGCCTGTAGCCCGGCCCGCTGAAGATGTCCGGCCTACCCCCGGCTTGGCTTACCCTGTCCAAGCAGACACCGGTGCCACGGTGCCTCCAGCCGTGCCGGCCCCGTCTATGGCCTGGCAGGGACTTGCGATGCTGCTTTGGCTGGGTGTGGTGATCACCATGACTCTACTGTTGGTTCAACGAGTCTGTCTTGTCAAGGGGCTGATCGCTCAGTCAAAAGATGCCCCTCCCGAACTGCATGCCCTTCTTGAGCAGGCGCAAAAGCAAATGAAAGTTTACAGACGTGTGGCATTGCGACTCTCTTCGGCTGCGGCCAGTCCATCGGTTTGTGGGCTGTTTCGTCCGACGATCTTAATTCCGCATGGTTTGACCAACCGATTAAGCCCACAGCATTTCAGATCGATCCTTTTGCATGAGCTTGCTCACATCAAGCGAGGCGATTTGTGGGTGAGTATGTGCCAGACCCTATTGCAGATTGCCTACATCTATAACCCGTTTCTCTGGGTGGCAAACGCCGTGATTCGAAGGGTCAGGGAAGCAGCCGTTGATGAGACAGTGCTGGTGGCGATGGGCGAGCAGGCCGAGGAGTATCCGAGGATGTTGTTGGATGTCTCCAAGTTGACCTTCAGCCGGCCTGCCTGGAGCTTGCGTCTAATAGGTGTGGTAGAGTCAAAAAGAGCGCTGTCCAGCCGAATCAGACATATCGTAAGCAGGCCTTTTCCTGAGACAGCCAGGCTGGGGTTTTTCGGTTTGCTGGGTGTCCTTGTGGCGGCAGCCGTGCTATTACCCATGGCAAGGGCCCAGAAAGACGAGAGCATAGTGTCACCTGCCACTACATCAACTGCGCTCACATTTGAAGGCCCACTTGAGTTTCACAAACCTCTGCCTGTCGGAATTGTGGCTGGCACAGAGGAGCATCCGGACATCGTGCGCATAGAGTGGCTCCGTTTTGAAACCATCGCTGGCAACGCTTGGGGTGTCACTGCACACGTGGGCTGGCTGCCCGAAACAGAAACCTCCTGGCAACTCAAGGTTGAATTGCTCGACAAATCGGGCCGGGTACTGCAGCACGTCAGAGACGAGCCTACAATGTTTACACTCGCACCCGGTCAGGCGGATCAGGTGGGACTATGTTTTGTGGATTT
Organism: Phycisphaerae bacterium; assembly: GCA_021736645.1. Lineage (GTDB taxonomy): Bacteria > Planctomycetota > Phycisphaerae > Sedimentisphaerales > Anaerobacaceae > JAIPFM01. Next base: position 29,056 of record JAIPFM010000107.1, read on the forward strand.
GGATCTGGATTTTATGCAGTATGAAGGACGCAGGCACGCAAAACTATTTCGGGTTTATCTTGAACCCTGGCAGGAGGAAGTGAAAAATACGGCCTTGGTCGACCCTGAGATGTGTACGCTCGATATGACAGTGGTTGATCAAACGAGCGAGACGCCTCTTGCCGATGCAGCCGTTGTAGTCCGTAGTTCGTTCGCAGGGAATCGGCATCCACAGGAGAATGGGCTGTACTCCACAGACTCCCAGGGACGGTGTCAGATAGAGCTCTCCGGAGACGGGCTTGCATTGGTCCGCGTAGGTGCACAAAAGCAGGGCTTTGCCATAAATCAAAAGTATTGGTCGAACTCCGGTTCCTGGCCTGTTGGCGGAGTCATGCTGGCGAGACTGCCGCATCGCCATGTTCTGGAATTGATCAGGGCCGGTTCGGTGGGTGGATTCGTTCAGGACAAGGAGGGTAAGCCCCTCAGTGAAGTCGAGGTTCGCTTGAATGCTTACGTGGAAGATGCCAGTGGCATGTCCCATGTCAGTCGGAGTGTAAAGACAGATGCCGACGGTCGATGGCAGGTCGATGGCGTTCCCCTGGAATTGGGACCGGATCGCATGAGCATTGGATTAAGGCACGCTGAGTACGGCGGGGATAATGGACGCAACAGATATCTCACCGGGCAGGCACTACTCGATGCTCGGGCGCTCAAGCACGTTGAGACGCTGGACAAGGGCCTGGTCGTGACTGGCAAGGTGCTCAACGACCGGGGGGAGCCCGTGCCCTCGGCAACCGTCATGCGGGCGTCACGATCCTTTAATCCTCTGCCTGCGCTGACAGATGAATCCGGGGCGTTTCGATGGGCGTGCATGGCTGATGTGTCTGCTTACGACCCTCCCTGCGCACTCGTTGTCGAAGCCCCTGGTTATGCGCCTGTAGAGCAAGCCATAGACCTCACACAAACACTTGACGGTTTGGAAATCCGACTCACACGCGGCAGAAGCATCACATGTCGTGTGGTTGACACAGAGGGTGAGCCTGTTGTGGGCGCCTGGACTGTGGTCCATCGCATACCTGAGAATTCGGCCTATTCACTCTGGCAAAAAGGCACGGATGCCAGGGGAGAATGTCACGTGCCAAGCATGCCGGAAAGCGATGTTGATATTACCGTGCTGAAATCGGGTTACATCGCGGTAAGAGACCTGGTGGTGGGGGCCTCTGAGGACGAAGTCGTCATTACGATGAGACGTGCCATGCGTGTGTCCGGGACGGTGACAGATGCCCAGAGTGGTAGCCCCATACCCAGTTTTGAAATAGCAGGTGCGTATACTTCGAAAAATGGGCCCTATACGAGCACCCCGTCTATCTTTGTTGAAGGCATGTATGACCTGAGCTTTGACGAGGCGACACCTGAGACACTGCAACTTAAGGCTTTCGCTGTGGGATATGAGCCGGCCACTTCAAAGGAGATCAAGATAGATGAAGGCCAACGTATCATCGACTTCAAGCTGGTGAGAAGCTCGACGTTTGACGAGACCACAGCCGGACGCCCTCGCGAAGAGATCCAACCCACAGGGCCGCGGAGAATCACAGGGAAGGTTCGTGATGGAGAAGGCAATCCCGTGTCTGATGCCATTGTCTCAATCCGGCCGTGGCTTGCAGAGAATGCAACGACCGATGCCAAGGGCTCATTCGCACTGCGAACGATGGGGACATCGGCCGTGAGTATGAGAGAAGAGACGACCACGCTTTTTGCCAGGCACAAAGCACGTAATCTTGCGGCTGCCATAGAACTTGGTGCCAATGCAAACAAGCTTGAAATCGATCTGATTCCGGGCGCGATCCTATGCGGCAGGGTCGCTGATGCTGAAGGCAAAGGGATCCCCGGTACTGTAATAATTCTCTATTTCTGGCATTTAGGCAGCGGTTACCCTTCTCGGGAAGAGACGCAGGTCGATGCCCAGGGCTATTATGAGATCAGGGCGGTTCCCTCAGGCCATAGCTATTCTGTGCATGCAACTGCTGAAGGATACGATAAGAAAAACACCAAAATAAAGATGGCTAAGGCCGCCGGGGATCGCATAGAATTCGAACCGTTGTTTTTGGTCCAGGTGGATAGTTCGGGTTCCCGTATAAATAACATACCCGTAGAATAAGCCGTTACCCGGCGTCCGAGTCTATACCTACACAGATTCTCGCCAATGTATACATAGCCGTATGAAGGTCCAGAGTCCAGGGGTTCGGTCAGGCTTTTTCTTTAGGTATGCGCAAAACGAATTCAAGGAAAAGGCTGGAAATTGCGCTTGTTCAATCTTGATATTCGAATTCAGGAGCCGGCTGCTGAATTCAACGGGCATTAAGAGATGATTTTCAGGGATTCATAGAAATCGCAAACAGGAGACGTGCCATGGGCCATCATGTCAGCAAGGCGGTTTACCAGCAGTTGGGCAAGAAGATCGATGGTCTGACGATCAGGACCCCCTGGAATGAGAATCTCTATGCCGTTTTAAAGGAGTTGTATACCCCCGAAGAGGCCCAGCTCATTGCCCGTATGCCTTACCGACCGTCTGGTCTGGACAGGATCTGCCAGATAACCGGCTATGACGCGAGCCGGGTCAAGCCATTGCTTGAATCCCTGTGTGAAAAGGGGCTGGTCATGGATCTGCTGATGCACGATGCCTGTTACTATATGGCGTCTCCCCTGGTGATTGGCATTTTCGAATTTACCATGATGCGCACCGGGGGCAATCTAAACACCAAGGCCTGGGCGAAACTCTTTCATGCATATATGTTCGGGGATGACTCATTCCTGGAGGCGAACTGTACCAGGGATAAGCGGGTCTCCATCATGAGGGCGCTGCCCCATGAGGGCACAGTGACTGAGACCGATTATGTGGAGGTCCTGGACTATGAAAAGGCCACGGCCATTGTGGAACAGAACAAAACCTTCTCTTTGGGGATCTGCTCGTGTCGACATGAAAAATTTCACCTGGGGGAGAAGACCTGCGATGTCCCCCTGGAGACCTGCGCCGCCTTTGGAGAGGCAGCCAAGTTCCTCGTGAGAAATAAGTTGGCCCGAGAGGTCTCCCAATCTCAGATGTTCGAAAACCTGGCCCGATCAAGGGAGATGGGCCTGGTGCTGAGCGCGGATAACGTAAAACAACAAGTGGGGGCCATCTGTTCCTGCTGCCCCTGTTGCTGTAACATTTTGCAGGGTATTGGGAAATACGGGTACCCCGGCATATTGGTGACATCCAACTTCATTGCCCATATCGATGAGATGACCTGTATCGGCTGTGGCCTGTGCGCCCGGGCCTGCCCGATTGATGCGATCGCCATGATCCCTGATGACGAACCCCAAACCAGACGAAAACAGAGGCCCCGAATCGACACGTCTGTGTGTGTGGGATGTGGCGTATGCAGTCTGAAATGCACGAAGACAGGATCGTTAAAACTGGTGAAAAGACAGACCCGCGTGCTGCACCCGGAAACCACGATGGAAAGGATTATCCTACAGTGCCTGGAGCGGGGCACCCTGCAAAACCAGCTCTTTGATGATCCCAATAAACTGTCACATGACCTCTTGCGCCTGATTGTCGGCGCCTTTCTTAGACTGCCCCCTGTTAAAAAGAGTCTTATGAGCGATCTGCTGAGATCGAGGTTCTTAAGTGGGTTGAAGGCACATGGGTGATCGAGACACGTCCATCGTCCTTTTACTGAGATCACAACCGATTGATCTCGCGAAGATAGTCATTGGGGTAATCCATGTCTGACAGGACCTGGTCGCTGGCAACGGGATATTCACACAGGTCATCGGGATGCGCCTGCAACAGGCCGCGCAGGCCGACATGGTCAAATTGATGGTGTATCTCCTCGAAATAACAGGCAGACAGCAGCAGGGGGTGTCCCCGCCTGCCCTCGTAACAGGGCACCAGAAGCCCCTTCGGCGTGGCCTCAAAGGCCTTTATCAATATGTCGATCAAGACACAGGTCAGGCTCGGCTGATCCCCCAGGACAACCATGCATGCCTTACATGTCCCGGGCATGGCCCCAATACCGCAGCGCACAGATGACAGCATGCCCCGGGCAGGGTCTGGATTGTGGACATAAGAAACAGGCCGATCCTTGAGCACCTGGTGAATACGGGCCTCGTCATGCCCTGTCACGACCCACAGGTGATCGATCCGGCTGCGGAGGATCTCCTGCACGAGCTGCTCGATCACGGTGTGGCCGGCAAAGGGCAACAACAGCTTCTGTGTCCCCATGCGACTGGACCGACCGGCTGCCAGCAGCAGGGCACTCAGCATGTCACGGCAGCCTTTCGTCTGACCGCAATGAGCTGTGCCATGATACTCACGGCAATTTCGGCTGCAGTCACAGAACCGATGGCCAGACCGATCGGTGCATGCACCCGATCAAATTCAGCTTCGCTGGCCGCGCCCGATTTGATCAGACCGCTGCGTATCACGGCAATCTTGCGCTGACTGCCAATCATACCGATGTAGGCGCAAGGTCGGTTGATGCAGGCCTCCAGCACCTGAGCATCGTACTGGTGCCCCCGCGTGACAATCACGATGAACGTGTCCGGCGTGAGTTGGAGTTCACGCATGGCCTCGGCCATGTCACGGCATCGCATCATGACCCCGGCCGGGTAGAGGTCGGGATGCACAAATTCGGGCCGGTCGTCCAGCATCGTCACATCAAATCCCACGAGCACGGCCTGCTGTGCCAGGGCCTGGCCCACATGTCCGCCGCCTGCAATCACCAGGTGCGGTCTGGGCAAAATGGGTTCGACCAGGACTTCGGACCAGCCGGCCTGATTCGTGAACAGGGCCGGGACCTCTTTCTTGAGACAGGACTGCAGGACCTCCCCATCCGGAAATCCGGCCTGATCTATCACAGAATCGGCTGACACCCACCCAATCGTCACCTCTGTACACTGGGAAATTCGAGTCACCAGGACCCCGCTCCGACGGGCCTGCACCGCGGAGGCGGCCTCGGCATAGACCTGCGCGTGTCCGGCCTCGCAGGGATTCACAAGAATCCGCATGGTCCCGCCGCACACCGGTTCGTGGTCTCGCGTCTGCATACCCTTCATGTGGAAATCGAAGACCACGGCCTGACCGGTGTCACAGGCCTGAATCGCCCGCTGCTGCGCCTCGGCTTCGACTGCACCGCCCCCGATCGTGCCCCAGATGCGTCCGGACTTTTCCACCACGGCCTTGGCACCTGCCTTCAGGGGGGTGGAGCCCTCGGCCTGAAGCACCTGGATCACGGCGCACACGGTCTGCCGTTCAATCAGCTCGCCTATTTTTTGATGAATGTCCATAGTCCTAGGCCTTTAGTTTATCGCTTTGAAGGGGCATGGAACGCAGCCGAATGCCCGTGGCGGCAAACACGGCATTGCCAATGGCAGGGGCAATCGCAATGATCGGTGTTTCACCGCCGCCGGCCGAGGGGATGTCCCGGTTCTCGACCAGGTGGATGTCCAGCTTGGGGATATCTGCGAACCGGGGCACTTGATAGGTGTAGAAGCTGTTGCTCAGGATGCGACCGTCTTCAAAGACCATGGCCTCACGCAGTGCCGGACCCAGCCCCATGCAGATACACCCCTGAATCTGTGACGTGAGATTGTCGGGATTCACGATGGGGCCGCATTCAAAGGCCTCGCACACCTCGACCACCCTGATCTGGCCGGTCTTTCGATCGATCAGGATCTCCACACAGGCGGCCACCACGGAATTCTTTTCCGTGCCGCAGGCCAGGCCCACGCCGAGTTCCCGGGTGATTTTTTTTCTGCGGTTGCCCCAGTCAAAATGCCTGGCCGCGGCCTCCAGGACGGTGCGGATCCGGGGATTGTTGAGGTGGGCCAGCCTGAAGGCCAGGGGGTCCGCCTTGGCCGCCACACTCAATTCGTCGATAAAGGATTCCCTGGCAAAATTGTTGGCCGTGGCCGCAAGACATCGATAGGCCCCCTGACGCAGAGGCGAATCCGTGCCTGCGGACAGAATGCTCATATTGGCAATGCCGTAGGGCGGGTCAATGCCGGAACTACCCGGGTTGATGGAGGTAAAGTCCCAGGCCGTGAGCGAGCCGGTGTCATCGAGCCCGGCCCTGCATTCGATCACGGCAGCAGGCCGGAAATACGCCCAGGTGAATTCCTCTTCCCGCGTCCAGTGGACTGCCACAGGCCTGGCACAGGCCTTTGAAAGACGAGCCGCTTCTTCGGCCGCTTCCCCGGAATGCTTGCCGCCGAATCCGCCGCCCATGTCCGGTACGATCAAACGCACCTTATCATTGGACACGCCGAATTCCCGCGCCAGATCGCCCTGCACGCGCTGCGGACTGTCCACGCCGGTCCACACGGTCAATTTCCCATCGGTCCATTCGGCGGTGGCGGCCCTGGGTTCCATGGGCGTGTGCTGCACATAGGCCACCTCATACGTCTCGTTCAGGACCTGACTCGCCTCAGACAGGGCCTTGTCCACATCGCCAGTCGTTCTGGGCCGGGATCGCCCGCCGGTCTGTTTGTTTTTCTTGAGGTGAGAAAACAGGTCCCGGCTCGACACCTGAGGCACGGTCTTCCATTGGGCCGTCTGGGCTGCAGCCTCCAGGGCACGGGTTGCCAGAAATGTCGTGGGCGCAGCAAATCCTACAAACTGGCCCTCGTGCAGGACGAACACATCCTTCATGGCCTGCGCCGCGCCAAGGTCGATGGCCTCCAGCGTGGCCCCGTAAGAAGGAGGCCGGAGCACCTTGCCGTACAGCATGCCGGGGCGTATCTGATCGGACGGGTAATGATGGGCCCCTGTGACCAGATCCCGGCTGTTGGGTCTTGGCACAGACGTGCCCATGGTCTTCCACTGCCCCAGGGGCGTCAAGGTCACATCCGAACGGATCGAGCCCTTGAACACCTCGGAGGTCGTGTCCAGTGCGGCCAGATCACCGTAGGTCAGGGTCTTGCCGGTAGCGGTGTGCGTAATCTTGCCGTTGAGGACCTCAAGTGTCTCCGCGTTGACCTGCCACTGCCGGGCCGCGAGATTCGTCAGCAATTCACGGGCCGTGGCTGCAGCCTGACGTACCGGGGGGACATTGTATGGGGTGGTGCGACTGCCTGCCGTGATGCCGTCGTCCGGGACCAGATCCGTGTCCGCCATGATCAGGCGTACCTGACCTACAGACACGCGCAATTCTTCCGCCGCGGCCTGACTCAGTTCCGCGCGCGAGCCCTGGCCTTCCTCGACCTTGCCGGTCAGCACAGTGACCGTGCCGTCCGTATTCAGGTGGAGTCTGGCGATCACAGGCATGGTGCGACCGCTCTGGGCCTGGGTCATGTCCTGGGTCACCGTGATCAGCAGGCCTGCGCCCAGTACCTGCAGAAACGTCCGCCGAGTCAGGTCAAACTCATGGGTCCACAGGGCCTGTGTCTCATCCTGTTCCAGTTCGAAGACATCATCGATAAGGGATTCCCGTGTCATGGTACTGTGACCTCCAAATTCTGACGTGCCGCCCGACGAACGGCATTGAGGATCTTGGTATACCCATTACAGCGACAGATATTGGCATTCATCCAGGCCTTGATCGTGCTGTCCGAGGGATTGGGGTCGCTGTCCAGCAGGGCCACGGCCCGCATGATCATACCGGGCGTGCAGTAACCACACTGTATGGCCCCCTCCGCCAGAAACGCGGCCTGTACTGGGTGCAGCACATCACCCCTCGCCAGCCCCTCGACCGTAATGACTTCGGTGTTGTTCACGCTGCCCACCGGGGTCACACAGGAATGCACGGCCCTGCCGTTGATCAGCACGGTGCAGGCGCCGCATTGCGATTGACCGCAGCCGTACTTCGTACCGGTCAACTGCAGGTCTTCGCGCAGCACATCCAGCAGACGGCGACTGGGATCTGTGGTGATGGTTTTCTTCTCCCCATTGACGGTCAGACTCATTGTGACGTCCATTAGACGACCTCCACACCTAAACCTTCCGGACCACACAGACCGGAACTCCGCCCTGTGATCAAACCATTATAATGGGGAAATAGGCAGGGTACAGTCTTATTTTTTTGGACCGGGGGACGTCTCAGACTCAGTGGATAGGCTCAAACCGCACAAATTCCTTGCGGCCCGTGCGTCTATGCCTGATAATATGAATCATACAGATCGCAAACCATGTTTTTAGGAGATGCAATTATGGGACTCATCAGCGGCGCCCTGGGTAATGCTTCAGAAATCCCTGTGGACAAGATTCAGTCAGAATATGCCCCCATGCTGGTTGCCTCGGAGACTATTCTCAAGGCCTTCAAGGTCATCCGGGACGTCATGATCTTCACCAACAAACGCATTTTGCTGGTGGACAAGCAGGGCGTGACAGGTACAAAAATAGAATACCTGACCATCCCCTATACCAAAATTAACCGTTTTGCCAAGGAAAGTGCAGGTGTCCTGGATATTGATGCCTCCCTGAAGATCTGGCTCACCGGTCAGTCTGATCCGCTGGTCAAGGATTTCAAACGCAATAATTCGATCAATGAAATCTATCAATTACTAAGCGAACAGATTCTAAAATAGCGATCCGGCGAAAATGTCATGTCTGCGAACCACCCAAAAAAAATAGGTTTGGCACTGGGCGGCGGCGGGGCCAAGGGTCTGGCGCACATCACCATGCTGCAGGTCTTTGATGATCTCGGCCTTCGTCCTCATTGCATTGCCGGCACGAGCATCGGGGCGATAATGGGAGCATTGTATGCATCAGGCCTCAAAGCCAGTCAAATCAAAGAGGGTGTTCGTCGCATGGTGATCTCAAAGGGTGACTCCTTCAAGGCGGCACTCAAGAAGAAGGATGTGCTGAAATGGATTCACTTCATGGACCTCGAGTTCCGGGGCCACGCCATCTTTAGGGGTGACCGGTTTATTGATTTTCTTTTCAGCGCCATGGAGGTCGCGACATTTGAGGCCCTGGACATACCTCTGCGCATCGTGGCCACCGACTTCTGGGCCTCCAGTCAGGTGGTGCTCAAGTCCGGCGACCTCCTGCCTGCGGTCAAGGCGAGTATGGCCTTGCCAGGGGTATTTACACCGGTCACGCTAAATAATCGAGTTCTGATAGACGGCGGGGGGGTCAATCCCGTGCCGCACGACCTTTTACTGGATTGCGACCTCGTGGTCGCCATTGACGTCATGGGTCAGCCGCAGAATGAAGGTCAAAAAATGCCCAATCTGTTTCGCGCTGTATTGACCACCTTTGACATCATGCAAAACTCTATCATCAAGGAAAAACTCGACAGGCATCCTCCGGACATCTATATCAAGCCGGATATTCATGGCGTCGACATTCTGGATTTTTACAGGGCGGATGATGTCTTTGAGCAGGCCGCACCTGCACAGGCACGCCTGAAACGGCAGCTCAAAAAACACTTGTCTCTATAGGATACTCTGTCATGGATCTCAATGCCTTGGGTACAGAATTTGTCAACGCCCCCTTGAATCGCCGGGATCTCCTGCAGGACCCATTCGACCAATTCGAATCCTGGATGGCGTGCTTGCTCCAGGCCCGGGCCGTGGAACCGAACGCCATGACCCTGTCCACGGTGAACACGGAAGGCCAGCCTTCCAGTCGAATTGTCTACCTCAAGGCTGTGGACAGACAAGGCTTTGTGCTCTTCACCAATTACCAGAGCCAGAAATCTGTCGAGCTGGCCCGCAATCCCAAGGCAGCCTTGACTTTTTTTTGGCCTCAATTAAACCGACAGGTTCGCATTGAAGGAACCGTGCAGAAGACCTCGGAGGAAGAATCAGATGGGTATTTCGCCCGGCGAAGTCGCGCCAGCCAGTTGGGCGCCTGGGCCTCGCAGCAGAGTCAGAGACTCACGTCCCGTGACGCGCTGGACGATCAGTTCAAGGCCATGGAAAAGCGGTTCCCTCAGGCCGTGCCCAGACCACCCCACTGGGGCGGTTACAGGCTCTCTCCTGACAGAATGGAATTCTGGCACGGCAGGCTGAACCGATGCCACGATCGATTCGAATATCGATCGACGTCTACCGGATGGACGATCACGCGTCTGTCCCCATGATCGCCGGACCCGGTCCGCACTACACGTCCAGGTTTGTCACTTCCAGCGCGTGGTCCTGAATGAAGTTTCTGCGGAGTTCCACATTGTCTCCCATCAGGATGCTGAACAGACGATCCGCTTCCCCTGCATCATCCAGCTTCACACTCAACAGGGTGCGCGTCTCTGGATTCATGGTCGTGTCCCACAGCTGATCTGCGTTCATTTCACCAAGGCCTTTAAACCGCTTGATTTCAATGCCCCGACCGCCAATCTGACGAATCCCGGCACTGACATCCCCCAGGGAAGCCACACCATAGGTTTCAGTGCCATTGATCAGTTCGAACTTGGTGGGCAAGGGTTCGCCTGACACCGCACGTTCCTGCTTGAGCAGGTAGTCCTTGACATCCAGGTCAAACTGCTCTTTCAACGTCTGGATGACCTGGTTGATGCGAGCGACTTCATGGAGTTCCTCGGCTTCAAAAGTCATTTTCGTCTCACTGTCCTCATGTTGGTCAGAGGCCTCATCCGGCGAATCAGTATCCATGTCCGGCGTCAGTTCATCCACGCGTTTCTCATAGGACGCCACCTCATGGAACACCTCTTCCTGACCCTGCACCCGAATAATATATCTGGGCAGTTCTCTGCCATCGTAGTGACGTTTGATGAATTCATGGAAAAAGATCCCGCGTCGTTGAAGCACCGAGACGATGCGTTCAATATCATTCAGCGCCTTCACCAGCTTTTCAAGGTCCTCGCCTGCAATCTTTCGGGTTGGAATCGAGGCCAGATCAGGGGCCTGTTCTATGGCCTCATCCACTTCAATGTCACGGACCACCAATTCCGTGCCGCTCAATCCCATCTTGGTCATACGAATCCGCATCTCTTGTTCACTGAGCACATACTCAGATTTCTTTTTGCCCTTGATCTTGACCTCGTATAACGGAGGTTGTGCAATAAAGATCATACGACGATCGATCAACTGAGGCATCTGCCTAAACAGGAAAGTGAGCAGCAGTGTACGGATATGAGCCCCGTCCACATCGGCATCGGTCATGAGAATGATCTTGCCGTACCGGCAGCGTTCAATATCGAATTCATCCGTGCCAATGCCGGTCCCCAAGGCACTGATCATGGTGCGAATTTCATCGTGACCCAGCATCTTTTCAAGACGGGCCTTTTCCACATTGAGAATCTTACCCTTCAATGGCAGGATCGCCTGGATGTTTCTATCCCGTCCGGCCTTGGCTGATCCGCCTGCAGAGTCCCCTTCGACCACAAATATCTCCGTGGTAGATTTCTCTTTGCTGGCACAGTCCCAGAGCTTGCCAGGCAGATTAGAGCTGCTCAATGCCCCTTTACGCCGCGTCAACTCACGTGCCTTGCGAGCGGCTTCGCGTGCCGCGGCTGCCTGAATCGCCTTATTCAGAATCTTTCTGGCGATGGCCGGGTTCTCTTCCAGATACATGCCAAGCTGTTCATTCACGGTGGTCTCCACAAAACTCCCGACCTCGGGATTACTCAAACGCACCTTGGTTTGCGCTTCAAAATGCGGGTCAGCCAGTTTCACAGACACGATCGCCGTCAGCCCCTCTCTCAGGTCTTCCCCAGTGGTCCCCTTGTCTTTGATGAGTTTATTGTTTTTTCCATACGCATTCATCGTGCGTGTCAAGGCGGTCCTGAAGCCTGAGAGGTGGGTTCCACCGTCAATATTACGAATGTTGTTGGCATACACCAGGACATTGTCATTGTAGCTGTCATTGTATTGCAGGGCCACTTCACAGGCGAGCCTTGCGTCGGTGTCTTCCTTGGCGAGGTATATCACGTCCGGGTGCAGTGGTGCACGGCCCTCGTTCAGGTGCCGTACGAATTCTTTGAGCCCGTCTTCGAACTGGAAGACTTCTGTTTTCTGACAACGGTCGTCCCTGAACGTCACATGAATGCCCGCATTGAGGTAGGCCAGTTCCCGAATACGCTTGAGCAGTGTGTCGTAATTGAATTCAATGTCACCAAAGATTTCCTCGTCTGCCTTGAATGTGATCCGGGTCCCCTGCTTGGTCGTGGGGCCCACTTCCTTGACCGGCCCGGTGGCCACACCGCGAACACACTCAAAATGGTAATGCTTGCCCCCTCTGAAGACGTCGGCCTGCAGCAATTCGCTCAGGGCATTCACACAACTTACACCCACCCCATGGAGTCCACCAGAGACCTTGTAACTGTCTGAGTCAAACTTGCCGCCGGCATGCAGTGTACAAAGCACCACTTCCAGCGCGCTCATCTTGGCTTCTTTATGCATCTCCACAGGAATGCCGCGGCCATTGTCCTCCACGAGGCAACTGCCGTCCGCCAGGATACGTACGGTAATCGCATCACAATACCCGCCCATGGCTTCATCAATGGAATTATCCATCACCTCATACACCAGGTGGTGCAGTCCATTGGTGCCACGATCTCCAATATACATATCCGGGCGTTTACGCACGGCTTCAAGTCCTGCCAGGATCTTAATGTTGCCGGCATCGTAATTGTGACTCACAGTCCATCTCCTTTGGGTTACCCCAACATAAACTTGATACGTCGCAGGCCGGCCTCAGGCACCTTGGCTTGAAGGGCCTTGAGCAGATCCTGCGAACATAGTTGTAATTCGTACAGGTACACCGGTGAATCCACACCGATTCTCAACTCCGATCTCACCACACCATGGATGCGGCAATACGGAGCAAATCCAGGCGGTACAATGGCCTGCCATGCGTCAAACACCGGGCTCAAATGTTTTTGCCCTGGCTTCACAGATCGCTCCAGGAACGTTTCAGCCAACTCACCAAGACGTTTCGTATTTTCCCTGGCCTTGAACTTTAACTCCGGAAGAGACATGGGTTCTCCCCTTGAATAAGGGTCATCATCGTGAAAAAAAGGATTGTCAGGCTGCAGGACAACCGAATCATCCTTAACCCAGATTGATTGGCATTAACACATATTGAAAGTCGGCACCACTCCGGATCAGGCCTGGGCGGTCGGGTTGACCAAGGTCCAGCTCAAATTCGGGGGTTTGAATCACGCGCAGCGCATCTGTCAAAAACTGAGGATTAAAGCCAACACTGATAGGTTCACCAGAGTATTCAATGGTCATGGTGATCTCGGCAGCCCCTGCTTCTGGTGCACGACCTGAAAACATCAGAGAATTTTCTGAGATAGAGAGTTTAATGCCCTTGGTCTCTTCGCTGGCAAGCAGCGAGGCACGCCGCACGGCACTGGCCACTGTCTCACAATCCAACACAATCCTCTTGTCGTAATCCTTTGGAATGATGTCTTCATATTTTGGGAAGTTGCCTTCCACCAAATTAGAGCTGATGCTCACCATAGAGCAACTCAAAATGATCTGGCTTCCCACCAATTGAATCGCGATCTTGTCTTTGCTATCCCCACCTAGTTTCTCCACCAACCCCAGAGTCTTGGAGGGGACAATCATACTCAAGCCAGTGTCAGACTCAGGCCCCTTGATTAAATTCACGCTGTTTTTTGCCAGACGCCTGCCATCTGTGGCCACCAGCAGCAGCTTCTTGCCCTTGATTTCCCACAACACACCATTAATGGCATATCGACTACTTTCCTTGGCCGTGGCAAAGAGACACTGCTTGATCCCCCGCTTGAGCTCCTGCAAGCTCACTTCAATGTCTGGGGCCCCGTCACTGCAGGGTACACCTGGAAATTGATCAGGGTCCTGGCCATAGATGGTAAAATGGCTGTCACTGCCCTTGATCTGGCAGGTATTGTCTTCCACCTCAAGGGTCAACACGTCATCGGCACACTCACGGACAATCGCCGTCAAGCGATCTGCGGCCAACACAGCCTGTCCGGTTTCAATGACCTGGACCTCAGACAACACATAGTTGATGCCCACTTCAAGATCCGTGGCATAGATGTGCACACAATCCTGTGAGGCATCCAAACGCACACACCGAAGGATCGGCTTGGGTGTACGACTAGGAACCACCGACGTTAACAAACTCAACGCTTCAGCCAGTGCCAATCGATTGAATTGGACTTTCATGTAAGACCTCAAAAAACAAAAGAACAACAAAGGGTGTTGAGTCACAGGTTTCCTGCAATAAACAGCGACAGTGTACAATAGAATTACGCTTTTATCTAGCGGAAATTTTGCTTTTAAGCGAGTCTGGAATAGGTGAAGAGGGTGTGGGGGATGACCGACAGTGAGTCCTATAAAAAAGAATCTAACACTACAGGTTCTGGGTTAATATATTAGTTATTATATAAAGAAATTTAGTATTATTCTTAGTATAGGATCTGACTTTGTTAGCAACTCCAAAATGGGCCTTACCTATCTGTTGGTTTGACACATAGTTATCTTTTAAAAGGTGGGGTGTTAAAACATGTCCCAGGGGTGTGATATCTGTTGTTAAGAAACTGTGACAAATCACAGAGTAGCATTGATATCAGTACTGGTAACAAGGTTTATCAGACAAGGCGTGTCAGACCTAACAGTGTTGATAACAGAATTATAGGTCACTGCAGAGTATTTTTGATTAGTGTTCCGAACTCTATAATAAGAAAATCTTATATAGTCTGATATGTGGGTCGATTATTTAACAAAAGTATTTTCCTGATTTATCTGTGACGTGTCAAAACTCATTGAATCGCCAGCAATGACCACAGTGCGCTGGGGCCCTGTCCGATTCTCCAAAAGCCCACAGCAGTGACACCCTGATGTTTATATAGCGATAGTTTCTCTGTCAAGCTTCTCAGGTCTTCGAAATACGCCACTGCATTGACCTGACGCTTGATTTCAAAGAATGGTATTTCTCCTATCTCTCTTTTTACCATAGGTTTATCGTTTTTCCATAATGCAAGTGTATCGGCGTATTTCAAGGCCCTCGCCACCTCCTCACGCTGCCACACACGGCCGTATAGGGGGAGCCCCATGATCAGCTTATTGCCGGGAATCTGCTTTCTTGCAAAATCACAGACCTCTCGACACCACCCGATAGAGGCCACGGGTCCCGGAGGGCCTGAACGGTAATGCTCATCATAGGCCATGATGATCACTCTATCTGCAATGGTGGCGATGGATGAATAGGGAAACGCATCATCCATCACACGGGTTCTGGCAGGGACGGCGACGCTTAAGACCTTACTATTTGGAAGTTTACGCTTTATCTCCGACAGAAAAGACAGATAGGCGCTGCGTTCCTCCGCACGCATGACTTCAAAATCTATCTGGACCCCGTCAAACGGGCCTGACATCCTCAAGATATCGCTGATCAAATCTGATCGCAGTTGTTTGTCTCGGTTGAGACAGAAGTACATCAAGGTCTTGCTGGCCGGCGCACTAATCACCAGGTGTATCCTGGCGTTTTTGAGCCGACCTATCAGGGTAGGGCGTGGGACAGTCGTATCAAGTCTGCCAATATCATTGACCCTGGCACTGAAGTACCCAATATCGGTCAGGGGTTCCATCCCGGTGATATACTTCTCTTCTCCCTTCATCAGGTAGGCCCAGTTTTCCTTGAAATCGATGGTCTGTGCTGAGCAAAAGGTGCCTGAAAGAAAAAGAAGGCATAATATGCTGCAGTGAAAGGTCCTTTGTCTCATGACTGGTCTCCACGAATCATTGGCATGATTGTTTTAAGGCATATATCGTCGAAATGAGTTGAGATGCAGTAGTTTTTTTGGGACCTTGTCCTGAGAAGCCGAGTTATTGAGGATGAAAACCGGAGTCCCAGTCCTTCCATACAGGCTCCATGCCCTGCTGGCGGAGCATGTCTGCCACCTGAGAAGGGGTACGAGCATCATCGATGGCAAATTGTTCCAGGCTACCATCCTTGTGGCCATAGCCGCCTGGATTCGTCTTGCTGCCAGCACTCATCTTCGTAATACCCAAAGGGACAAGCGCGTCACGAAACCGAGCACACTCGCGTGTGGATATAATCAGCCCGGCATCCGCAAAGCAGAGCCGCAAGGCCAGGAGCATTTGGACGAGGTCTTGATCCGACACGAGGTGGTCGAATTGCTGGGCCTGTACTTCATTGGCAGGTCTTAATCGTGGGAAGGAAAAGGAGATCTGGGACCGCCAATACTGTTTCATCAAGTAATGGCCATGCATGCCCAGGGCCAGGGTCTCTAATCGCCAGTCCGTGAGGCCCAACAAAAATCCCAATCCAAGTTTTCGCATACCAGCGGCACCAAAACTGTCGCAAGCGAGAAGTCTTCTCTGGAAATCCGCTTTTGGGCCCTTCACATGGTAGCGTGCATACACATCCGGATCATAGGTCTCCTGATACAGGGTGACACCGTCTATGCCCGCTTCAAACAACCTGGCATACTCCTGAGTTTCCAGTTGATGAATTTCAAGGGACAGGGTACTGAACATGCCCCGAAGGCGATGCGCCAACTCGCAAAGATAGTCCACAGTAATAAACTCGCGATCTTCACTGCTGACCAGCAAAAGGTCCTGAAAACCCTCATGATGAATGATACGGGCTTCCTCGACCGCATCCTCCACGGAGAGGCGACAGCGTTCATACTGATTGCTGCAGTTAAAACCACAATAGACACACTGGTTGCAGCAGTAGCTTGATACATACAGCGGGGCATACAGTGAAATCGTTTTACCAAAACGCTGCACTGTCAGACGATGGGCGATCGTGGCCATCTGTTCGAGATACGTCTGTGCAGCAGGGGCGATCAGCGCGAGCAGACGTTCCGGGCGATAGATCCCGGGCGCGGCTGTCAGGGCGCATTCGACATCAGAAGGTGTCACAGCCTCCAGCCGGGCCTGCCAGCGATCGCGTTCCAGAAACACGGAGTCCCGTGACCAGACGTCGGAAAAATTAGGGTGTAAAACATTCGTCTGCATGGATTCAGCTTATTCCCTGAGAAAACCCGTGAGTGGACTTGAGGCTGAGGCCTGTCTGCCCACGGCCCCGGGGCCTGACAGATACGCCTTTCGACCTGCCTGGACAGCCAGATTGAAGGCTTCAGCCATGGCAATCGGATCAGAAGCCGTGGCAATGGCCGTGTTGACCAGGACCGCATCGGCCCCCATCTCCATGGCGTCGGCTGCGTGAGAGGGCAGGCCCAGACCTGCATCGACAACCACAGGCACATTGGCCTGTTCAATAATGATTTCAATGGCTGCTCGCGTTTGAAGACCGCGATTGGAACCAATGGGGCTGGCCAGCGGCATGACCGTCGCTGTGCCCACCTCTTCCAGCCGCTTCGCCAGGACCGGGTCCGCATTGATATAGGGCAGGACCACAAATCCCTCCTTGACCAGGATGTCTGCGGCCTTGAGTGTTTCAATCGGATCCGGTAAGAGATAATAGGGATCAGGCGTCACTTCCAGCTTGACCCACTCAATATCCGTGGCGGCCCGGGCCAGGCGCGCCAGACGAACCGCCTCACCAGCGTCTCTAGCCCCTGATGTGTTGGGCAACAACAGATATTTGTCACGATCGATCACGCTCAGCATATCATCGTTTTCGTTTTCAATATCCACCCTGCGCAATGCCACAGTCACGATGTCCGCGCCGCTTTGCGCCAATGCCTCAGCCATCAAGGCATGAGAAGAAAACTTCCCGGTGCCCAACAGCAACCGAGATTCAAATGTCCTGCCTGCTATTCTTAGAGGTTCCATAGCCACCCATTTCTATAGTCTTAATCGCTCAAAATTCAACGTTGATAAGGGAACTCATCCACCACCCACAAACCTGATCAGCTCGATACTCTGACCCGGCTCCAGGGGGGTCGTGGCAAACTCCGGTCGTTTGACAATCTGTTCGTTTATCTCCGCCACCACTGTGGCCTGATTAATATGCAGCACGTCCAGGAGATCCGATACTGTCTCAGGCAGTCCCTCAGGAAAATCCCTCCATGCTCCGTTGATTCTTAATGTCTTCATTCTTTACCTTCTACTCTGTCATGCCATGGTCTTACAGGCAAAAAAAAAACGCCCCTGCAAAGGCGCGTCAGAATAATTCATGATCAAGAATTAAACAAAGCCTTCCTTCGCAGGTCTTATCCTGAGCAGGTTCAAAGGGTCATTCCTGTCAGGGAAATCCTGACTCGAAATCTCTCAGCCGGAAGTCCAACACGACCTCACGGCTCCCCTGGCCACTATGTCTGAGGGGATTGTAGCAGTGATGAACCCTGAGTACAAGTTGTGTTATGGCTTTCTGTCAATCGGGATCGGGCCGGCCAGTCAGAACATTGAGTATTTCACTGGCAATGGGGGGGCACCCGGGTACAAAAATATGGTCCTTTTTATGTCTACCAGTACAGTTTCCCAAACACAGGGTTTTCTCAGGCAATTCCGTATGACCCTTGCCAATGGCCACGGAAATTTCTTTCTGGTCTGGGAAATAATCCCATAGATGCCTGGCATGGTGTTTCAAGAACAAGAGCAAAGTCGACTGGCATGCGCTGCAGGAATTGTTGTCCATGACCGTGATATTTGGAAATTCCAGGGTCAGGTTTCTGGGGGGCTCTGCAAATGACACGGCCCAGTCCTGCCAGTGGTCAGGGTGGATTGACAGGCCAGACAGGTCTATCGTACCGTATCCCCGCTCAGCGCCGAGACGCAAATGGGGAATGAGCGATGCCTCAGTGCCCATGAGTCTGCACGCCACGGCATCCGCGGCAAAGGCGTCGGTGCCCACGACCACGCAGCCCAGAGGTTTGGGAACACCGGCGCTTGGCCCAAGCCCCTCCAATCCCACAGTGCCGTCAATAATGGAAAGGTGGGGACGCAGTACAGAGGCCATGTCTGCGATTGCCACATTAAGGGGTTTTTCATCACAGCCTTCGATGGGGGGCAGCATGTGCAGCAGGACTTTGCTCCGCCGCCACAGGCATCCCTTCATATTTTTCACTGCCAGAGTCACACCTGTGTGCATGTGCATCTTCATCACCGGGATCGAGACCACCACGTCGTGCTCGAGGACCTCCGGACAGAGCTTGATCTCATGAAGCACCACCGCATTGGGGATGTTGACCGGGACTGCCGGCCTAGCATCCATGTCGATCAACGGGCAACTGCGTGCTCTGGCCACGGCTGCCATGCCCGTGACTTCCAGAGCCTCAAGCGTATTGACACCGGTAATGGGGCTTTCACCGACCGACACCTCGCAGCCTGCCTGCTGAAACACATCGATGGCAGCGGCCAGGACTTGCGGATCCGTGGTGATCCCCGCGCCCGGTTCAGCCGGACGTCCTGCATTGGGTTTAAGCAATACGCGTTGTCCCCTGATATTTCTTAACGGGAGGTCCTGCAAGGCATTCAAGGTATTCTGATAAGCCCCCTGCCCATGCGCCACACTGAGAAAAGGAGGATCATTCCGATCCCAAAATGGATTTTCTAAATTCATGCGAGGATCATAGGGGCTTGGCACCGCGTTTGTCAACCTGTTATATACTTTCAAAACAGCATTCGTTCATGCTATAATCCAGGTCTTTCAAGGAACCCAGGAACCCTGATCATGATCATGCGTCGAACCGATTCGGAACGTCAGATCGCTCAGTTGTTGTCCGATGAAGGACCGATTGCTGAGACGCTCGGGCATTATGAGGTTCGTCCGCAGCAGATGGACATGGCGGCAGCCGTGTACAGGGCCTTCAATCTGTCGCATCACCTGGTGGCAGAGGCGGGCACAGGTGTGGGCAAGAGTTTTGCGTATCTGGTCCCCGCCATAGAATACATCTTTGAGCAGGCCGGCAAGGCCCTGATCAGCACCTATACCATCAACCTCCAGGAACAGCTCATCCAAAAGGACCTGCCCATTCTGGACACCTGTCTGGACAGGGGGTTTATCGCCAAACTCGCCAAGGGACGCGGCAACTATGTGTGCAAACGGCGCCTGGCCTTTTCCCTGGCGCGTATGGATCGGCTGCTGGGGGGATATGCCGAGCAATTGCGGGCCATTGACGCCTGGGCTGCCCAGACCAGAGACGGATCACTGTCTGACCTGGACTTTGTACCCAGGGCCGCAGTGTGGGACAAGGTCAAGAGCGAGCACGGCAACTGTCAGGGCCGCAAGTGCCGTCATCATCAGACCTGCTTCTACTGGAAGGCGCGGCGCGAACTCGAAAGTGCCGACATCATCGTGGCCAATCACGCCCTGCTCTTCAGTGACCTTGTCCTGAAGAAGGAAGATTACGCACTGTTGCCAAACTACAATGTCATCATCCTGGACGAAGCGCATACCATTGAGCGTGTGGCAGAAGATCATTTTGGATTGAACATCAGTCACCGGCGCGTCAGCTATGTGCTGGACGGCCTCTACCATCCGCGAAGACGTAAAGGCCTGCTCATGGCAGCCAGGGATACGGAAGCCATCAATCTGGTGTGCGAGGCACATCTCCAGGCCCGGTCCTTTTTTGACAGTGTCAATGCCTGGTATCACCACAATAAACATCAGTCCCAAGGCCAATGTCCCGCGCATGTGGTGGACAACACCCTGAGCCCTGTGCTCAAGGATCTGAAGCGACAATTGAAACAGCAGATCAAACAGGCGCAGGACCAGGACGAACAATTGGAACTGACCCGGTATACGGACATGTGTCACTCTGTGGCCGAGGAGCTGAGTGACTTTATGAACCAGACGCATGAGGACCATATCCACTGGGTGGAATCCGGTTCGATGGATTTTTCAGACGTCAAACTCAGGAGTGCGCCCCTGCACATCGGGCCCTACATGCAGCGCAGTCTGTTCGAACCGTATGACAGTGTGGTCCTGACCAGTGCCACCTTGAGTACCGGTGGGCAGGAGGGCCATGAAAAGGGCGGGTTTCAATTCTTTTGTGGTCGCATTGGGTTGAATGAATACGACTCCGTCAAATTGGGCTCACCCTTTGACTACGAGCAGCAGGTCACGGTCTATGTCGAGGCCGATCTCCCGGAACCCAACCACGACAGTTTTGTAGAGAAGGCGGCAGAGGCCATCAAGAAATACCTCCTCAAGACAAGGGGGCGTGCCTTTGTGCTCTTTACCAGTTACCGCATGCTCGAACAAATGGCGGAGACTCTCGATCACTGGCTCAGGTCCGAAGGCTTCACCCTGCTCCAGCAGGGCGGTGACATCGATCGAACCACCTTGCTCCGCCAGTTCAAAGAAGACGACAAGCACGTCCTGTTCGGCACGGACAGCTTCTGGCAGGGGGTGGATGTCCCGGGTGACACCTTGAGCAATGTCATCATCGTCAGACTCCCTTTTGCCGTGCCGGACCACCCCCTCCTGGCCGGGCGCATGGCACAGATCAAGAAGCAGGGCGGCAATCCCTTCTTCGATTACCAGCTTCCGTCGGCCATCATCAAATTCAAGCAGGGCTTCGGCCGCCTCATCCGAAACAAGACCGACCAGGGCATTGTCGTGATCCTGGACAGCCGTGTCGTGCACAAGCGCTATGGTCGGCAATTCCTGGAGAGTATCCCCAGGTGCCGGCTCGAAATTGTGGAGGATCAGGCTGACGGCTATGAGAGGTGACGGGGGAATGTTGAAGTGCCTTTGGCTGTGACACCAAAACCCCTGATGGTCATCTTGACTCTAGATCCGCTTCCAAATCATCTTGGCGTCAAAATTTTTCAAAGTCACTCTTGCCTCTGGCCTTGATATACTGATCATACCAGGGTTGGTTGTGCGGCAGGGGACGGCCGTCACGCGTCCAACCGTCGCGACGTCGCGTCTCGGGCATCCGGTCATGGGTTTCCACTCGCCAGTTGTCGAGGCGCGTTCGCAATTGATTGATATCGTCAGAATAGGCCGGGTCTTCCATGACGTTCTTCAACGAGTGGGGATCGGTCTGCAGGTCGTAGAATTCCTCAAACGGTCTGGGTTCTGCAAAGAGGAACTCTTGCGCAGAGGTCAGTTTGCCCTGCTCACGCATCTGCAGATATCCCACCCAGGTCTGTGCATTGATGGAGTCCACACTGTTCCACAGGGGTTTGTCCCAGTAGTAGTTTCGGATCAACAGAAAGCGTTCGGTCCGTACCGCGCGCGTGAACTGCTCGAAGTCGTGCCAGTTGGCCTCGGCAAAGATCGCCTCCCGGCCGGAGGCCTCGGGATCTTTGAGCAGGGATCGCAGGGAGTGACCCTGTACAGTCGACTGCGGGATGCCGGCCAATTCAAGCACGGTCGGTGCGATATCGATCGTGCTGACCAGGCTGCGCTGTCTGGTCCCGGCAGGCACCAGCGGCGGGTACCGCACCAGTAAGGGCGTGCGGATACCGGCATCATACAGTGTGGTCTTGGCGCGGGGGAAGGGCATACCGTTGTCAGAGACATACACAATAAAGGTCTCATCCAAAAGTTGCTGTTCGGAGAGTTCATCCAGGACCTGTCCCACATGGCGGTCGAATCTCGCAATTTCATTGTAGTACTGGGCGATCTCTTCACGGATCAGGGGGTGGTCAGGCAGGTAGGGGGGCACGATCACTTCATCGCGGCCATATTGGCTTTCGATATTGTCCTGGCCATAGGGGCGATGCGGATCTTTGGAGGCCACCCAGAAGAAGAAGGGTTTATCTTTGGGACGCTCGCGCAGGAGCGTCAAGGCGTGTTGTCCGGTGTCACTACCCGGACATTCAATAATGCGATGCCAATGGCTCTTTTCGGCCTCACCCAAGTGCCATTTTCCCACGGCCATGGTGTAATATCCCGCACTCTGCAGGTAGCGGGCCAGGGTCGACTGGTCCGCGGGCAGGGGGTCATGCAGGTCTTCGGCGCCGGTGTTGTGTGGATAGCGTCCAGTCAGCAGGCTGCACCGCGTGGGGCTGCAGGAACTGATCGTGAGGAAGGCCGATTCAAACAGCATGCCCTCCCGGGCCAGCCGGTCGATATGGGGTGTCTTTAAAGTCGGATGCCCATAACAACTGAGGTCTCCCATGCCCTGATCATCAGCAATAAAAATAACTACATTGGGTGCATTGCCCATGGCAGGCAACACGCACAGGAGCCACCACAGGATACAGAGGAATCGAACGGTCTCTTTCACGATCGTCTGTGTTATCATAATATAGTCCTTGCACTTTGTTTCAAGACGGAGGATACGGCAAACATGTCATTAGACCAAATTTCCAATGAAGCTCAACATCATTGACATCGAGCTTTTGTCATACGCACATAGTCTAAAGGAAATCGCCCCATCAATCTACCCCATCGTGATACAGAGGGCCACAAGATGTTTAAGTTGAAGGATGATCCAAATCTGGTGATTGCCAGGGTCGCGGATCATAATCCAGCAATCTTTGGCTTGCCAGAGAATGATGTTCATTCATTCTACCGGAATCCCTGATGCATCATAATGTATTGATTGCCACGACCCAATTAAGTCATTTCTGTATTGAGTCTTAAGCTTTCTGGACGAGTCCTTAAGGCCTGTCTCTAAAATGACCATCAGTGCGGAATGTTGCCAACACTGGGAGGTGATCTGAAACCCGCCTGGCTGTCACCCGATCCTCGCCGGAGAAGGTTTGGATCATGCAAGACAGGGCTTCTTCTTGTGCCAGATCAGGAGAGACCAGGAAGTGGTCATACCGATTGTTTGCATGCGTGGTGCCGATTCCGTCTTGTCCGGCTGGTACCATGACCACCATCCCTATGGCCTGGGCAAGTGCCTGGATGCCTTGCTCGGTCGTGTTGAAGTCACCATTGATGATCAGGTCTGGGTCACGTGCCAGCATGTCGGAGACAACTGCCTGCAATGCGTTTTTCTCCCGCTCTCTTAGAGCCTTATTCGTCCAGGATAGATGCACAGTCACGATGGCAGCGTCAAAGCCATCATAGGCCACGTAGACCGCCTGGACCGGGTGCTGGAAGCCTGTGGGGTCTGCAAGGTCCAGCATGGTTACAGAGGCCTTGATGAATATGGCATTATCCTGTCCATCACTTGATTCTTGAAAGGCTGAAGACGCAAAGTTCAATTCAGTAGAAAGGAAGCTGTTAACTTTACCCTGATTGGCAATTTCCTGAATACAGACAATGTCCGGGTTCAACTCTGAGAGTGTGGCAGTGAACCATGCCCTGTCTGAGGCCCGTTTTTCGGGATATCCTCGGATGTTCCAAGTGGCAATCACGAGCCTGCCAGAGTGATCCATGGGGGACCTGCCAGTTATATTGGACATCTGGGTCACGGGCTCGAATTGTCTGCTCTGGGAACGGTTGTAGAAACCAACGGCAAGGCCAATGACAATACAAATCAGTAAGGTGGTGTTCGTTCGCCTCATCTTGAATCCTTTCAATTGGCTGAGCACGGTGGTTTGTAGAGTTGTTGTTCCTGGCGTTTCAAGTTGGACCGTCAGCCATTCTTTGCATTGCTGCTGAGGGTTTAAGTGGTCAGTGGTCAGTTTATTGGGGTCGCGTGGCGGGTTGGTTTAACAGCCTCTCAATTCTTTGCGGTGACACAATCATCCAGTTCTTAATCCATAAGTTGCCAAAACAATGTAGAATCCCGAGATTCCAAGGAATCATGCCCACTAAATAAGGAATATCGCGAGGGCTATTCTGACCAATATACAGCACACTACGCAGATTGTCAGCATGGAGTTTCAGTCAACTTGAATATTTTGATGATCATGCCCAGTTCGGCGGTGAGTGATATTGGTGCTGAGTTTGTAGTCGCAGGTTTCAAGTGGCGGCAAAGAAATTTTTGAAACGCTAAGCTCTATGGAATCACGCCGTCGGCTGGCTAAATAGACCGCTCAATTCTTGGCGTGACATGTTGTGGCATCGTGAAGCATCTGTGCCAATAAACAGCCGTCGGCCCCCAAGGGGCTTCGCTTCAGTCATTCGTGGTGGGTTGCTGGGTTTCAGCGCACTGTCCGACTGTCGAGCCGTCCCACCGTCTCAGCCCTGAACCCTCACATGTTCAGTCCCCACCAGTTGGTCTTGCCTGTGAAGAGCACCTTGCCGCCCTTGTCACGGATCTCCACGCGTCGGTCCATGTAGGTCGACAGGCGGTCGCTGCCGTGTGAGATCAGGGCCTCGGGATTGCGCGTCAAAAAGATCGGGAATCGTAGGCTCTGCCCGGGCTGCAAGGGGGGGATCGGTGTTCTCGTGTCCAGCCACGGCGGGATCTGCGCCGGATAGGTCGTGGTGTCTCCAATCGTCGAGCCGTACAGCAGCCACAGCACGGAACTGGCTGTGGGTTGTGCCGTGGTATTGGTGATTTCCACTTCAATAAAGGCCTGCTTGTCCTGGAACCTCGGATCGGGCCACAGGAATGCTGCGCCCTGACCCCCGGGCGGGTTGTTCACCACGTCCGCCATTTTATCGATCCCCGCATTGATCAATTCTTCCGGCACAGGCGTCTGACTGGCGATGTACGCGACCACATAATCCCTGCCCATGGAACAGAGATCGTTCGTGTTGGGCAGTTCAGGCGGGATGCCCACCGCGGCCAGACCCATCTTCAGCGCCGGCCCTGCGCAGGACTTGCAGGTGTCGTTGCCATTACAGATCCCGTTGACAAACTCGGCCTGCATGTCGCTCCAGGTCTTTGACACCCAGTTGATCAGATCACTGACAGCGTCGATCGCATCCCCCGCAGCCTCTGCCACCTGCTCCAGGCCGCTGTCTTCATGCGGTTCAAAATGGACGGCCTGACCGGGGGTCCACTTCATGCTGGTCATCAGGAATTTGGGACAGTTGCTCAGCACAATGAAACGTCCCTGGCGATCGTCCGGACTGTACTCAATGGCATGCTCATAACCCAGTACCTTGACCTCGGGCATGTGGATCGGCTGCTGCGCTTCCGGCAGGGAGCCGGGAAAGATCGTCACATGGCCTGGTGCGGCCGTGCGCACCGCCGCATAGGACGAGACGCCCACGGGCTCACCCCGGCTGTTCAACAGCACCAGGCGGAGGTAGTAGGCACGATGCTGGGAGAGAGTCTCCAATTGCTGCACAAAGGTGCTGCGCTGGGCTTGCAGGGCCGGGCTGACCCTTACGGCCTGGGCTCCAGTGCCTAAGTTCGACAGCCTCAGGCCGCTCGCGCCGGACATGCCCGTCGACTGTCGCGACCTGCTGGCGCGGCGCCGGGGCGCTGGCGGGGTGAGCCGGTACTCGGGCGGGAGTTTCAAGATGGGACCAAAGTCCACCACAAAATACGCGGGCTGATTTGCGCCAGCTATGACGGTGGCCGTGCCTCGGGCCGCAATGCCTGCCGGATATTCCCAGTTGTCAGAATCGTAGGCAAGCGGCGTGAGCACGACCTGCCACTGGGCGGCTGTGACATGGCTGCTCGCTGTTTGCCAGCGAAACGGCACGTACAGATGAGCGCTGCCTCGCCGGGTCTCATCGATCGTCATCTGCGAGCCAAACGGTATCTGGATTTCGCCATTCTTGTACGGGGTCTGGTTCGCCGTTGCCAATAGAGTCATGCCGACCTTGAGCTCCACGGGCAGGCGCAGGGATGCCGTGACACGCGCCGGGTTCATTGGCGCAGGTTCAACTCGGACCGGGGCCGCCTGACGGACCATCGGTGTCCTGCCCAGTCCTGCCCGGGCCTGGGCCGCCAGGCACACAATCAACAACAGAACACCGCCCACGCGCAGAAAACCATGCTGTCCGTGACTCATTTGATTGACTCCTTCCTTAGGGTGTGTACCCATGTCTTACCCTGACCCCAAAGCCGTGACGTCTTACCGCCAACCGCCACGGATTGAGTGTCACTGACTCATCGTGTGATTTGATATCCATTGTCACGATTATACGCCCAAGGGAAGGCCGCATCAATGAAAAGCCGGCCCCCGCCCAAAGACTTGCCCCTAACCCCCAATCCTCACAACTGTCTGCGTTTCTGGTAATACGAAGGGGCCAGGCCCACAATCTTCTTGAACAGCCGGGAGAAGTAATAGACGTCGGTGAAGCCGACCTGTGCGGCGACCTCGTAAAGGGGATCATCGCTGCTGAGCAGGAGCTGCTGGGCCTTTTCAATGCGGCGCCGATTGATGTACTGGACCGGTGGCATGCCCATGAGCCTGGCAAAGAGGTTGGAGAAGTAGGTCGGGTTGAGGTTGACAAGTTCCGCCAGTTCTTCCAGGGTGATGGGCGCATCGAGATGATCATGGATGTAGTCAAAGACGGCCCTGAAGCGGCTGAGACCATGCAGGGTGTTGGCTGTCTGGGGATGGTCCTGGTTGGACAGGAACACGCACAACAACAATCGCATGAGTGCGTTGGTCTCCAGAATGGTGGCAGGGGTTTTGTCTTCGTCCAGCCGGGTGGATCGTTCCAGCACCTGTCGGTAAATGGGTTTCGTGGCATCGTAGTCAGACAGCTCCCGGTTTGGATTCAGACGCAGCAGACGATCAAAGAGAGAGGCGTCGATACCATGGTCAGACGCCCGGCTCTGATAGGCCGTGTTGAGAATCGAAAAGAGATCCAGGCCTGTCTGGATTCGGCTGGTGAAGTGGATGTAGTAATGACTGAACTGTTCAGGACAATGCATGTCGACTGTGCTGAAGCAGGGGATGAGATACAACCAGCCCGGCTTTAATTCAAACGACTCATTGTGATGTGTAATGCTGCCATACCCTTCTGTCACAAAATAGATTCTGGAGTAGGGATTGTTGACGTGCTGATAGTTCCACTCCCTTCCCACTCTATAGTATTCCGTGTTGAGGATGGTGATGTCCAGCGTATCCAGCATGTGTTTTAATCCAAACATACCATTTCAATTATAGAGAAAACCTGTAAAAAATCCATGATCGCTTAAAATTATTCATTGCGAATCCCCCCCAGGCACAGGAGAATAAGCCACCCAATCTGTTCAATGTTTATACCTAAGCAAGGAAGGATACCATGGCAAAAGAACAAAAAGCAGTATGCTTACCCGAGATTTCCAAATCAGAACCCAGACTGCCAGTGATAGGTGTATTTTCTCCATGTGACCCCCGCATTGATGCGGCCAGCCGAGAGCGGGCCCGCAATGTGGTGTCCATGGTGGCAGAGACCATTTGCGGCCAGGTGGTACTGCCGGACAAGACACCGGTGCCTGTGGTGTATTCGTCCGTGCTGATCGACAGTGAAAAGCAGGCCGATGTGGTGGCGCAGCAGTTTCGCGAGGCCGGTGTGAATATCCTGGTGTGTGCGCCGGATACCTGGGCATTTCCCCAGTTGACCACGATTTCTCTGCTGCAGCAGTTCCCGGACAATACACCCTTGAATATCACCTGCGGCAACAGCGGACCCAAGCCGGGCGTGGTCTACGCCCATGCAGTCAACGGCGCGATCAGTCAGTACGGTCGCATGGTTCACCTGAATGTGGGGACGTGGCCGGATACCGGTCAAAACCCCAAGATGACGCCTGATACAGGCAAGGCCTTGATCGACTGGTGTTTTGCCGCAGTGACCGTGCAGGCCCTGCGCGGACGTCGCGTCATGATCTTCGGTCATGATTCCATGGGCATGGAAACAGCGCTGCAGCACATCATTCCCACGCGCAACACCTTTGGTGTAGAAATTACCCGCCTGGACATGAAGCTGCTCTCTGACATGCTGCAGAAAGGTGCGTATGATCAAAAGGAGCTTGCGTCCTTGCGGTCCTGGATCGACACCAATCTGGGCAAGCGATTGGAACTCAAGACCCAGGCAGACAGTGATCGATTCAACCAGAGCCTGGCCATGTATCTCATCAATCGTGATCTCATGGCGGATCTCAATGCCGTGGGCGGCGGGTTCATGAGTCAGCTGGAGTGGGGCAGCGATCCACGCGGCCTGCCCCTGCCTGTGGCCGATGCCATGGAGTCCATTTTCAACAGTACCTTTGATCATCAGGGTCCCAAGGCACCGCTGCCTTACGCCACTGAAGCAGATACCCAGGGCCTGCTCACCATGCTCTTCTTTACTTACCTGACCGGCGGCAACGCGCCCCTGTTCATGGACTTCAGGAAGGTCTGGGAGAGTTGGGAAATCAAGGCGCTGGCCAAGAAACACAAGATCACACTGCCGGCCAAGGCTGATTATGTCCTTAAAGGCCTTGTCGATGGCAACAACTCGGGCAGTGCGGCCCTGGACTGGGCTGCCAAACCCGGGACAGCCGTGAGCAAACTCATGAAAGGCGTGGCCATGCCATTGGCTGATGCCGGGTATTTCCCGGGCGGCGGCAATAGCGTGACATTCATGTCTCCGGGCGGACTCAGCGGTCTGGCCGGGCGGTTGGCCTTCAGTGGGTGCAATGGCAAGTTCAGCATGATCTGGGATGAAGCCGCCACCACGGCGGTCCCCCAAAAGCTGGAAAAGGCCATGTGCAACCTGACCAACTGGAACTGGCCTCACACCTTTGTGATCCCCAGGTATGCCAGTATGGTCGAGTACAAGCAATACGCCCCGGCCAATCATTTCCACATGACGCAAGACCTGTCTCCAGCCAGGCTTCAGTACTGGATGGACCTCACCGGCGTCCTGGACGTATCGCCCTGGGCCGCCAGACCCGCCTTTGTCGAGGGCGTGGATCGCCCGGTTCCTTTGATTCACCTGATCAACGGCGGTGAAAAGGCGTTTAAGCTCTCGAAATAACCTGAAATACACACCTCAGTGTGAATCCTTGTTTCTAAGGGGAACCTGGACACAACCTTGTGTTTCAGGTTCCCCATTTTATTTTTATTCTGGGAAACACCAAAAATAAAGGAATATTCTGTAACAATTCTCCTGTTTAACGCCAATACATATATAGACGTGATTATTCAATTGATTGTCTTTGGTGTAAGGATGAGAGATGGATTCCAAAGAGTCTGAGAAGATGCGACTTGAACTTGAATTGTTTCTCAACAACTGTCTCGAGCAAAAAGGTGGTACGTGGCCCTTAAAACGCCTGAATCTTCAAAAACAGGAGGTTCAGACGCCGAAGAAAACCGGGGTGTTTGCTAGAGAGCAGAAGTGAGCAAATGAGCATTTCTTTGCTGTTATCATATAGAGTCATGTATGAACATGTCGAGGGGCAGTGGACATGTCCTGCACAACTTTGACCTGCAGCTCCTATAATGAACCTCCTATAGTCGCATTTCTCCTGCCATTACCTTTTTCCTCAATCTCAGTTGCCGCAGGCAACCACTTGAGTTATTATGCGTGAGATCGAACACCCGTTATTTGAGCATCACGCAACCTGGTAACTGAGCTTGAATTGTATCATGGCTGACGAAAACGAAAAAATCCAAAGACAGATACTTCTCCAGCAGGTTGAAATCCTTCTTGAGAGCCGGGATCTTGAGGGTCTCAAAATCCTCCTGGCGGATCAGTGGGAAAGTGATATCGCTGAAATCGTCGAGTTGGTGGACAATGATGAACGGCGTCTGATCTTTGATACTCTGGATGGGGAAGTCAGGGCCGAAGTCCTCGAAAAGGTCAATGAGGCCACGCGGGATGAACTGTATGACCTGCTGCATGACCACGAAATCAAGGCCATCTTTACGGAACTGGACCACGATGATGCGGCTGACCTGATTGCGGAACTGTCCGAAGAACAGGCGCAAAAGGTGCTCAGCAGTCTGGACAAAGAGGATTCCAGGGGGATTAAGGCCCTCCTGAGATATTCCGAAGACTCGGCCGGCGGTATTATGGACCCGGTCCTGCTCAGTGTCGGGGAAAAAGCCACCGTGGCTGAGGCCGTGGAGATCATACGCAAGGCCGACATCGAAGAGGATTTTTACACGGTCTATATTGTGGACGATACAGACCGGTACGTGGGGGATGTGCGTATCCGTCTGCTCCTGACCCGGCGGGCAAGCACCAAAATCAGCGACCTGGTGGATCGTGACACCCTGTATGTGACCACCGACACAGACCAGGAAGAAGTGCGAAACATCTTCAGCAAGAATGACCTGATCGTGATCCCGGTCCTGGATCAGGATCACCACCTGGTTGGACGCATTACGGCCGACCGTGTGATTGAAGTGGCGGAAGAAGAAGCGGCTGAAGACGTCTTTGCCATGGCCGGTACGGACCCGGACGAACTCGAAAGTGAATCTGTGTTTAATGCCGCTCGCATTCGGTTGACCTGGATCATTCCGTGTTTGTTCGGAACAGCAATCACAGCTATGGTGATGCGGTATTTTGAGATTCAGTACGCTTCGATTTATGTGGTGGCTGTGGCCTTTGTGCCGATGATCGCTGCGATCAGTGGAAATACCGGGTTGCAGACCTCTGCCATTGTGGTCCAGGGATTGGCCACGGGTCACCTGGCTGCCCTGCGCTTCAGCCAGGTATTCAGCCGCGAGGTTCGCATTGCCCTGATCATCGCCGTGGCCTGCGGAGTTTTGGGGGGCATTGTGTGCGGGGTGATCAGCTACCTGAAGGCCTCACCGGATGCGCCCATTGCCATTGCCTTGGTCCAATTGGTCTTTGCCTTTGGCATGGCCATGTTCACAGCCATTATGGTGTCGACCACCCTGGGCCTGGGCCTGCCGTTTCTATTTAAAAAAATCAACATCGATCCGGCCATCAGCTCGGGCCCCATCGTGACCACGGCCAACGATTCCATCAGCGTGGCCATCTACCTGACCCTGGTCATCAGTCTGGCATCCTAGGGGCCGCCTATGCATGGACGCATGCATGCCTTTTTTCTGCATATTCCTCGCTGAAACGGCAAGGCTACAGGGCTTTTTTTTAAAAGATTCATAAAAATACCTTGACATTCTTTACAAGTGTAAAGTAGTCTTTGCATTGTTAGAGATAAGGAGATGTGTATGTCACAGAGAACACAGGAACTCACGGACGCGGAATGGGCCATCATCCAGATGGTCTGGGAACACGAACCCGTGCCTGCCCCCACAGTCCAGGAACTTTTGGAAGAACAGCGGGGCTGGTCCTACAGCACGGTCAAGACGCTGATGGACCGTATGGTTAAAAAAGGGCTGCTTACCACAGAACGGATTCGAAACCTGATGCTTTACACCTCCGCCATCACACGCCAGGAGGCGCAGTCCAAAGAGATTCTCAAGACACTCAAACGGGCGTTTGAAGGGGCCCTTACACCCATGATGCAGTTTCTGCTGGAGAGTGATCACATCACCCACAGCGAGTTGGATGAATTGGAGGCCTTGATCAGGGCAAAGAAATCAAAATAAAGGGGCTCACAGGCTCGTACTTGTGGAGGTTCAATCATGAATACGCCTATTGTGGTATTGAACGGGGCCGGACAATGGTTCGTGGGAATTTCTGCGGATATGCTGATCCAGGCGAGTGTGTTGATTGGGGTCTTATTTATCCTGGACTGGTTCTTTCGGAGGCGCATGCGAGGTGTGATACGCTACTGGATCTGGACGCTGTTGCTCGTAAAGCTGGTGCTGCCGCCGTCACTGATTTCCCCCGTTGGCCTGGGCCGGTTGATCCCCAAAGTGGGCACCGTCACAGCCACTGTCATACCTGACGGACCGCCGACATTAGACAGCAAAAAAGAGACCCTTTCCTTCAACCTCAAGTCTACCTCACCCTTGACATACTCAGAGTTCTTAACCAGTGATTCACAATCCTCGGTGCCCCATCCTCTGACCGAACCGTCAATCAACAATCAGGCATTGAAACTCAATAATCAAGTGCCCTTATCCTGGCAGGGCCTGGCCTTGCTGATATGGGTTGGCGTGGTCTCGGCTATGTGCTTACTCTTGATTCAACGTGTCCTGTTTGTCAAGGGCCTGGTATCTCAGGCCATCCGTTGCGACAACGCATTGCAGACTGTACTTGACGCGTGCCGAGAGCGTCTGGGATTGGCTGCGCCTGTCACTCTCAAACTGACTCCTATCTCAGGCAGCCCGGCGGTCTGCGGTTTGCGCAGGCCTGTCATTCTGATGCCGCGTGACATGTTGGCGAATCTTGCACCTCAAGAGCTTGAGGCAGTGCTGCTCCATGAGCTGGGTCATGTGATACGGGGTGACCTCTGGATCAATGTCGTTCAGACCTTGCTGCAAATCCTGTATTTTTACAATCCCCTGGTGTGGCTGGCCAATTGGCAGATCCGTAAGATTCGTGAAATCGCGGTAGACGAGGCCGTGCTGGTGGCGCTAAGAGACAGGGCGGCCACGTACCCTGAAACCCTGGTGGGTGTCGCACGCATGGCGCTGTCGCGTCCCACGCCGAGCCTGCGCCTGATCGGGGTGGTGGAAAATAAAAGCCAACTCAATCGGAGGGTAAAACGCATGTTGACTCGACCGCTTCCAAAGATAGCCAGGCTGGGCGCAACGGGCATTGTTATTCTGGCGTTGTTGGCTTTGTTGCTGCCCATGGCCACCGGGGAGTCTTCCGTACTGACTATGACAAACCGCCAGATTGTAGAGGCGCTCACAGAGTTGGGTGTCGATCCCAACGACTATCATACTGTCAATGTGAAGTATTGGTGGGATGGGCTTGACCTGGATTCCGGTCAGGTGGTCAACATACAGGCCGCGCGGGTACGGGGTGTGGATATAGACCTCAACACCGAATTGAGACAGGGCCGACGCGTTTCAGACAAGGTGAATGCCAATCTTGGCTACCCTCATATCGATCCCAATAGCGTCAGACGAATCCTGACACTGAAGTCCGATCGACTGTTGGAGGCCCTGGTGGAGGCGAGTCAACGCAGGGACGAATTGCAGAACAGCCAGGCGGCGATGAATGGTTTCTCAACCCAAAAAGGCTCGCAGTGGTTTTTGGTGAAAACGGATGGTATGCAGGTCAATACCACGGTACCTGATCAAAGAACACCTAGCAAATTGGCCATTGTACAATTGATGGCATTCGGAGATACAGACGTCACACTCCGGTATTGGCTGGGACACTGGGATCCAAGCTCCAGTACAGTGATGGTTCATGAAGACGGTGCCGGGGCCGAGGGGCGAGCCAGTTTGCACGGCATCGTCATTGATCCCAATGGCCGGCCCGCTGGAAACCATCGGTTTTGGATCAACAAGAACTCAAAGACACTCGCCAGCGTCACGACAGGCACGACAGGTCAGTTTACGATCGAGGATGTGCCGTTGGGGCTCCTGCAAGTGGCCTGCCAAGATGCCTATGGCCACGAGGTGGCGTACTCATTCCCCTTGGATCGGGCCGGGCCCTGGTACATCAAACTGCTGTACAACAGCGAGCCCAACAAGACCTATACCTTGAAGGTCCTGGCCCTGGGGCGTGAACCGGGAATTTTCGAGAAGTCCGCTGACCAGCCCTGGTACGACGCGTCCGGCGAGACATCGATACGGGGTCGTGTGCTGGACGCGCAGGGTGCCCCGGTGACTCATGCGGTCGTGGTCCTCTGCGAATCCCAGGGCGGGATTCCGCTGGTGAAAGAGAGCTATGTCACCATGACAGAGGCGTATATCAGCAACAAGGCACCCAGGGAGATTGCCTTTGAAGTGACAAATGAGTCAGGGCAGTTTCGATTTGACCATGTCCCGGACGGCACCTATCGATTGATTGCCCAGTCCTGGCAGGGCGTGACAAAGATCAAGGCGATTCTGGAGACAAATGGACCAGAGATTCAGCTGCATGGACTCGCGGAACACGTCCGGCCCGGCCGCGATGTGGAGATTCGACCGCTGGGATCGGGCACGCTGGTGCTGGATCAGCACATGCCCAATGACGAAACCCTGCTGGTGGTCAGTACGTCACCGCCTCAGGCCGACCCGGTCCTGGGCTTTGCCGGGTGGGGCGGTCCATTGATGCGCCACATGATCTGTGGGAATCGCATGCCCGCAGGCAAAACAACGATCCACGGATTGCCTGCGGGCACCGTGTATCTGGCCATGTTTGCCGCAGACAGTGCACCGGCCTTTGCCGCAGGCCGGGCCGAGATTCGGGCGGGACAGAACACCGTGCTGCCTGAGATCCAGTTCGTGGGGTCCTGGTCCAATGCCAGACAGGAGCCTCCTGCAGCATTGCAGGCGGTGTTCAGTGAGCTGCAACAACTCGGGGAGGATCAACTGAAATATGTGGCCCAGCAGTTGTACAACCACATGGGCATGACAGGCGAATCGCAAGGCGGGCCGTGGGCATTCATGAGCCTGGCCCAGCCCCACTTAAAAGAGACGTTTATACTCCCGGGTGACAAGTCAGTGACCTTTGAACAATGCCTGTCCTGTCTGATGTATCTGCAGTTGCAGCGCCAGGTGGAACGCCGCCAACCGAAACAGACGCAAGCCTCTGACCCTGTTGACGCATCCAGGCCCGCCGCACAGAGTGAGTTGCAGGCGCGCATCAATGCAGCTCGGCCCGGTGACACCGTGGTCATTTCGGAGGGGACATATACACAGCCTGTACGCATTGATAAACCCTTGACCGTGCGCGGCAGCACACGGGATGGCTGTGTCTTCCAGGTCACGGCCAATGAGCCTGCGATTCTGATTGACACCCAAGGTCAGGGGACCGTGACACTGGAAAATGTCACGGTCCAGTGGCAGCTGGCCACCAGTGATCGAAAGACGCCGCAGCCTTTTGCCCTTGGCATCAAGGACACCAAAGCGATGATCAGGGGCTGCCGCTTTGTCCCCCTGGGCACTCCCCAGCGGTCGCCCGTGGCCCTGCGCGCCGATGGTTTTTCCGAGGTCACTGTGGCAGACTGCCGGTTCACGGGCTTTGAATACACCGTGTGTTTCGGCAAGGGTGTACAGGCCCAAATCGTGGATTCTGTGGTGATCAATGGAGGGCACCAGGGCGTCACAGGGTATGAGAACTCAAACCTCACGGTGGCAAGATGTATTGTCAGCGGTTTTGACTATCACGGCATTCGCTGTACAGGCGGAACCCTCACAGTCAGGGACAGCCTGATTGCCGATGTACGGCGCTGCGGCATCTACCTGGGCAACAAGAACAGTCAGGGCACCATCTCCAATTGCGCTTTTCTGAGCAACGCCACTGGCGTGGCAGGGTACTACATTTCTCGATATGACATTAAAGACAATGTCTTCCTGGCCTCTTCACAATCGGGGATCGGTGCCTGGGATACCTGTCAATTGACGGTCGAGCATAATATCTTCCAGGACAACGCCAAGGCCATTGTGGTGTATGCCAAGGAAGGCAGTAATGGCAATGTGATCAGGGCCAACACCTTCTGGCAGAATGAGACAGACACGGAAAACTGTACATCGCCTGAGAGCAGCCTGACACAGAACCCGCTTTTCGCAAGCCCGGGCCAGGGTGATTATTCACTGCTGGAGGGCTCGGTCAAGACGGGCAAACACGGCCTGACCCATCCCGAGATTATCAGACAGTTGTGGGTGAAATATCAGGCTGCAGTTCATTAATCGTACGCGTTATCTCAGTGTGTCACCCGGCAGAGGATGACCTTCAGCATCGAGCATCTGCACGCCCATGATGCTTTTGTCTACACCCGGATTGGCATAGCGCCACACGAGTGTCTTGTCCCGTGTGATCTCGAACATGGCCGTGCCCTGATCTCCCTTGTAGGCCGAGTACACGCCCACCACGATATGGCCGTTGGGCAGGACGTGCAAACCGCAGATCGCACTGATCAAGAGGCCTTCAAACTGTTTGTTTGAAAACTGCCACACGGTCTGTCCCTCGGCATCGAATTCCGTGATGAAGTCGATCTGTCCGACCAGGGTATGGCCGTTGTCCAGACGCACCGCTGAGAAGGCGATATTGGAGACGGCCACGTCAAAGACGATGTCACCCTCGGGCGTGTATTCCCGCACGTGGTGTTCACCGGAGTGACACACCAGGTAATGGCCGTTCTTGAGCTTGCGCACCATGCGGAGGTTGTGGTGATTTCCCGGTGTGTAGGGCTTGACCGGCATTTCAAAAACGACTTGTCCGTCCCTGTCCACCTCCAGGATGCGCCCGGTCGAATTTTCACCAATCACGGTGAGGCCGTTCTCAAGACGCTGGCACGAAAAGGCCCCTCCGCCCGCAGTGACCTTGGGCCTGTACTGAAAGACGACCTCATTGGTCCTGGGATTGATTTCCCTGACCACGCCGTCCGCCACCAGGACGTTTCCATTGGCCAGCATCCAGCAGTCGTGCACATTGCTGCCCCTTTGCTGCCATAGAATAGTGCCCTTCGGATCCATGAGGCGCACCCTGCCTGATCCTGTGGAGAGGACCTGACCTTGAAGCGTGCCGAACACGGTTTGTTTTGCGGGTTTGACAGCTTCCTGAGCGACGCCGGCAGATCCTATTGACAACAAGCAAGCCAAGACTAGACTGTAATGCATCGAAGTTCTCCTGATCAATGATCGAAACCCATGTTACACCTAAGCAGTTGCAGGAGTTGCCAAAGCAGACTGCAGGCGTTCAGTCGGTTGAATAGACCAGTTCCGGCTGCTAGCCGTGAACCGTGAACCCACGTGTTAATATAGCCCAATTGAGTATTCAAAGGTGTCAAAAAGGCTGCAAATTGAAAAAAAATGTAACACTTTTTGATCTCGAACGACTAATTGTTGAAGACTGAAAAAAATACGATGACTCATGGAGAGACTGATTATGAAGACAAAATGGGTATTAGGCTTGGTGGTTATTGCGGGTTTAATGCAGGCCGGATGCAGTATCAACTTTTCCGGATTTCGTGCCAAGGCCGATCGTGATCAGGTCTTGAATGCGCCGCTGGTGCCAGGTCAGTCGTTAACGGCAGATACCAGTTTTGGATCTATCAAGGTCACTGGTACAGATGTGCAGGCCTGCGAGGTCCAGGCCCACATTCAAGTCCAGGCGTCCTCCCAGGAAAAGGCGGATCTCCTGCTGGAAAAGGTGTTCGTGGTCCTCGAAGCCCAGGGCGATGGCTTGTCATTACGTGTGGAGAAACCCCATCTCGGCAACAATGAATCGGTGGGGGTGAGCTACGACATCACAGTGCCGCACCAGACACAGTTGGACTGTACCACATCTTTTGGCACCATTGATATCCGGCAGACAGAGGGCGATGTCAAGGCCAGGACCAGCTTTGGCAGTATCCACTGTAATGCGGTGACCGGCGTCTTGAACCTGAAAACGAGTCACGGCAAGATTGACATGCATGAGGTGCTGAGCCCCGAGATTATGGCGGACACGAGTTTTGGGAGCGTGTCGCTCAATTGCAGGGATTCGGGCGTGTCTAAGGGACGCATCATCCTGAAGACCTCTCACGGCCGTATTACCGCAGAAAACATTCGCACGTCCGTATTGGATGCCAGAACGAGCTTTGGGAGCGTGTCTGCGGCCTATGCCCCGGATGGCCCAGAAGACCTGGATGTCACCCTGTCCAGTTCGCACGGCTCACTGTCCATGACCCCGCCTGATGCCTTTTCCGGACGCGTGGATCTGTCCACGTCACACGGGTCCATCCACGTGGATCGCCCTGTGACCGTCCAGGGCGGCATCAGCAAAGACCACATGGCAGGGACCCTCGGCGACGGTCCGGGCTCCATCCGAATGAACACGAGTTTCGCCTCCGTCAAGTTACATTAGGCTCTGTCTGAAAAGTCGCTCTGGCTTCGAGCGGCCCTTTTCCCGCCTGGCTGCATCCGGCTGCATCGACGATACAACCGATATCGCCTGCTTCGCCGTCTTTGCCAGGCGAAAAAATGGCTCGCTCTCGGGCCGACGATGGACTTTTCAGACAGAGCCTAGTAGATCATCGGCCTGACGGACGTGATATTGTCGCGATGATTCGCTGTGCTCTACGGCATTTGAAAGTGCTTCTGCTGACGTGCAGCCTGGTGCGCGGCCGTGCTGTCAATGATGGCGCCGGGGTCTTTTTGTTCGGTCATCCATTGATCCAGGCGTGCGCTGAGTCGAGCCATGATGTCTGCATAGTCGGGATCGCGTGCCAGGTCGGTCATCTGGTGCAGGTCGGTCTGGTTGTCGTAGAGTTGCTCGGCTGGACGACGCATGTATCGTTCGAGCAGGTTGTAGCTGCGCTGATCGTCTGCTGAAGTCCAGAACATGGACGGGACATACGCGTTGTGCTCCGCGCGACCGAAGATGTGTTTTTCGATGTAGATGCGTTCCGGGCATAGATTACGTAAATAATGGTATCGCCCGTCCGTCACACCGCGGATCGGGTAGGCCGGACCTTCGGGCACATTGTTGTGCATGAAGTAGGCATAGTCGCGGTGCCTGGTCTGACGGCCCTTTAGGACCGGAAGAAAACTGGACCCGTCGAAGTCGCTGCTTTGGGCATTGCCCCCAACGGCCTCGAGCAGTGTGGGCAGGATGTCACAGTATTGCACCAGGGCCTGAGTCCGCTGGGCGGGTTTGACCGTGCCGGGCCACCTGACGATCAAGCCGGTGTGGACACCGGCATTCCAGTTGGTCCATTTGCAGCCCGGGAACTGTGCCCCCTGTTCCGACGTGAACAACACGATGGTGTTGTCGGCCTGCCCCGTGGCTTCCAGGGCATCCAGGGTTCGGCCGACCTGTTCGTCCATGACCTCGATCTCGGCCAGGTACTTGGCGAATTCCGTGCGGGTCACCTGGGTGTCTGCCAGATGGGCAGGCAGTTGAAAGCGGGCCGGATCGAAGTGTGAGGGATCTCCCACGGTCCAGGGCGCATGCGGCGAGGTGAAGGCGGCCACCAGAGCGAAGGGCTGCGTGCCGTCTCGGTTCATGAATTCGGACAGAGGCGCAGAGTCGTAATCGGCAGTCTCGGCCACACAGTTTCGTTCCACACCGGGCACCATTTCAAAGGGGTAGTTGACCTTTGGGGCCAGGTGGTCTTTGCCGGCCAGCCCCACACGGTATCCCAGGGCCTTCAGGTAATGGGCGCTGCTCTTGAGTCCGCGACGTGCAGGCACGTGGTTCCAGGCGACTCCGCTGCGCATGGGATAGAGTCCCGTGTGCAGGGCCGCACGACACGGCACGCACATGGACATGGACACGTAGGCCTGGTCAAAGGTCAGACCCTGGCTGGCCAGGGCATCGAGGCGCGGGGTCTTGACGTTGACTCCCCCGTAAAGCGGCAAATCACTGTAGGTACAGTCGTCCGCCATCAGGATCAGAATGTTGGGACGGGGTGTGGCAGCGGTCAAGACACTGCTGACCATCAGTGTCAGAACGAGAAAAAAAGGCCTTGTCTGCATGTTGAAATCTCCTAATCCATTTTTCCATGTCAGCCTGAACATCTTTACAGATCGTACCACCTGAGTCGGGTTTATTCCAACCTTTACCCAAGAGAACCGACCTTAGGACTCGTCCAGAAATAACTTCCGAATTCTCCATCTCATCAGCAGGCCATCTTCGGCCGTTCCTCAATCGCGAAATCCTCTACGCAGAATGGTTGCGC
Organism: Phycisphaerae bacterium; assembly: GCA_021736645.1. GTDB lineage: Bacteria > Planctomycetota > Phycisphaerae > Sedimentisphaerales > Anaerobacaceae > JAIPFM01. The sequence goes on from JAIPFM010000107.1 coordinate 69,279, forward strand.
CTCCGGTTCCGCTCAATCGATCACGCCCAAATCCAACCCAAATCTGAGCGGATAATTCACAATTTATTGCTGGACGAGTCCTTAGAATGACGGCCTCAAGGATGGAGGGGCCATTGGCGGCCCCTGCAGTCTCTCTTTCTTTGTCCCGACTGTCGGGCATTAAGGCTGCTCAGGGCCCCAGATACCCCAATAATTAATCATTTTTAGGTCACCAAATTGGATTGACTTTGACGAATTAGAGTATTAGGGTGGCATTGCCCAATTTGACCGGATTCATATCTCGCATCGGGTTGAATGGAGCGGCCGAAATGTATGCAGGGGGGATGGTCGGAGGTGCGGCAACGTTCGCTGCGCACAACGATTTGAATGAAACTGAGTGTCAGTACGGTCATGTAAGGAGTCAGCGTATGTGTAGGCGATTCATTGCCAGGGGGTTGTTTTTTGCAGCGGTCATGCTGGGCCTCTTCGTGTTTCCCACAGTCCTGTCCGCGCAGGGCAACAGTGAGTGGGCCTTTGAGCGGGTCAAGGCCGTCCAGGAGACGCACACTCAGGCGCTGATGGCCAAGCCGGGCGTGGTGGGCACGGCCATAGGCTCCGATGAGGGGGACCGACCGGTTGTCCTTGTCCTGGTGGAACGGGGCGATGTGCCGGGTATCCCTGCGAACCTGGAAGGCATACCTGTCAGACCGCTGGTCACAGGTGAAATAAACGCGCTGGCAAAAGGAACCGCCAAGCCGGACAAGCCTGGCAAGCCCGGCGGCGAAGATCCCCCGACTGATCCCATTGACCCTACAGCACGATTTGATCGGCCGGTTCCAATCGGTGTTTCCACAGGTAACATAGGGTCGGAATCTTCTGGAACAATCGGCTGCAGGGTTACCGCTGGAGGTAAATTCTATGCACTGAGCAACAACCATGTTTACGCTCTTTTAAATGCCGCTTCACCTGGTAGTCAAGTGCTGCAGCCGGGACGTTATGACGATAATGAAGACTATAACAACAACGTTATCGGAACGCTTGCAGCTTATGCGAGAATCAGTTTCTCAGAGGACAATACCATAGATGCTGCCCTTGCAGAATGCTTGCCAAACGCTCTTGGACAGGGTACGCCTGCAGATGGATACGGCATCCCCAGGATCGAGCCAGTTGCGGCTAGAGTCCGCATGGAAGTCATGAAGTATGGCCGAACCACCGGCCAGACAACTGGAAAGGTCAAGGCCATCAATGCGACTGTGAATGTGGGTTACGGATCGGGTACAGCTCGATTCGTTGGCCAGATTGTCATTGCCGGTAGGGGATTCTCTGCGCCCGGCGATTCCGGTTCACTCATCGTGTCAGACTCACGGGAACCTGTAGGGTTGTTGTTTGCCGGCAGCGAACTCACGACGATAGCCAATCCAATTCAGACAGTGCTTGATAAGTTTGATGCCACGATCGATGGCGAATAGCAATGATCAGGCGCCTCGTTGCTCTGCTTTTGAATATCAGTGTTGTCACCGCAGCCGGCCTTGTGACCGGCTGCGGTTCTTTTGCAGGTCGCAGCGACCAGGCCAGGGGCAAGACCATGACCAAGCCGACCATTGAACAGATTCAGGAAGCGCACACGGATGAGTGGATGGCCATCCCGGGTGTGGAAGGCACGGCCATCGGCCTGCACCAAGGGAAGCCTTGCATCCTGATCCTTGCGTCGGTCGAGGCATCGCAGTTACGGGACAGGATACCCTCTAAAGTTCAGGGTTATTCCGTGGTCATCGAAGAAACAGGGACATTTCGCACGCTGGATCCCTAGTGAGCCCATTGGAACACCTGACTTGGCATGTTCCAATATTTTCCCCACACGGTTTCCAGATTCACTTATTTGGAACAGGGCGTTGTCACTTCCATTGGCAGGCCCTTCACCCGTGTCCTATCGGCACGTCCGCAGCACAGCTCTGTGCAGTCATTGATTGTCAGCCGTCAGACAATCTTATCTGTCGGTACGTACACGACTGTGGTCACCGACGTGACAGTCGCAGGACTCGACTGGGACGGGATCACGCCGACGAACAGTTCCGACTAAGAGGGCTCATGTGCTTGGATTGTTTTACTGCAGTATAATCTCCGCAGCCGGCAAACCTGTCGGCTGCGGTTTTTTCTTGCCAGAGTATGTCACTTCCACTGCACTGTGGCCACCACCGGGAAGTGATCCGAGGGGTAGCGCCCGCTCGTGTTCATCCTGAGGATGTCGGCGGCCACGATGTTCAGGCAATCGGTGACCCAGACGTAGTCGATCTTCTCTCCTGTGAGGGTGCCCCTGAATCCATTGAACGTACCGACCGTCTCGACGTGGGGGTGGATTGCTCTAAAGGTGTCTACCAGGTGAACCGTTTTTGGGGCGGCATCCGGAGCCGTCTTGACCTTGAACGTCGGGGTTTTGATCTGGGTGATGGCCGGGTTGGTCTCACCGGCGTTGAAGTCGCCTGTGACAAAGGCAGGGGCCAGGGTCTTTCGCTGGGCGATGCGCTCCAGCACGAGTTTGACGCCCTTGACTCTGGCTTCCTGGGAGACGTGATCCAGATGCAGGTTGTACACGTAGAAGCGGCGTTCGGAAGTCTTGTCCTTGAACAGGGCCCAGGTACAGATTCTCGTGCAGGCCGTGTTCCATGACATGGAGGCCACGACACTGGGCGTTTCCGAGAGCCAGAACGTGCTGCTGTTCAGGACGTCGAAGCGGTCCGTACGATAGAGCAGGGCACTGTATTCGCCCTTGGTCTTGCCGTCGTCCCGTCCCACGCCAATGACGGTGTAGCCCGGCACGGCCCCTGTCATCTGGTCGATCTGAAACTTCAGGGCCTCCTGCAGGCCCACCACATCGGGCTGCTGGTCCTCGAGCACGGAGAATACCAGGTCCTTGCGCAGGTCCCAGTGGTTGGGACCATCTCCGGCGCTGCCATAACGAATGTTAAAGGTCATGATCGACAGCGTGTCAGGGGAGGCTGCACAAAGCGGGGCTGCAAAAAGGCTCAACAGACAGCATAGAGTCAGAACGATCACGGATTTCATGAGGATCACTCCTTTTTTAATGGGTTGGTTTTTCATCAATTACTCTATAGTATGGGCTAATCGGAAATAATCAATGATTGATTTGAAAGACTCCATTTGAGAGCCAAGAACGAACCATCGCCGTGGTACCGCGTGGACAATGCAGGCCGGATCTTTGCCTGTACCGTGCTCAGCGATCTGATTACCGTGTTCAGGCTGTCTGCCACGCTCAAGGCCCCTGTGCATGTGGGGCGCCTGCAGGCTGCGCTGGAAGCGGTCTTGCCGCGTTTTCCCTATTTTGCCGTGCAGATGCGCAGGACCGTGTTCTGGCCGTGCTATGAACCCAACGAGCAGGTGCCCCGTGTCCAGGCCGACGCGCAGTCTCCCTGTCAGGGATTCGTGGTCAGGGGGCGGGGACGGTTTCCCTTTCGCGTGCGTGCATTCCACACCCGGATTGCCGTGGAGTTTTCCCATGCCGTGACAGACGCCACTGGGGCCCTTGAGTTTCTCAAGTCCCTGGTCGCGGAGTATCTGTGTCACAGCGGTCTGGCACTGACAGACCCGCAGGGGTTGATGCTGCCGGGCCAGGTCCCCGATCCTGAAGAATGTGAAGATGCCTTCCGTAAGTATTGTCAGAAGGGATTGCCCCATCCGGAAAAACGCCTTCGTGCGTTTCGCCTGAAATTGCCCACGGAACCAAGGGGCGTGTTTCACATCACCACAGGGATTGTATCTTTTGATACGGTTCGGGACTGCGCGAAACAACACGAAGTGTCTCTGACCGAACTGCTGGCAGCTCTGTACCTGGATGCACTGCAGGCACAACTGCCCCACAGGCAGCCGCGGCGCAGGGCCCGTCCGATCTGTCTCGATGTGCCTGTGAATCTCCGCAGTCTGTTTCCCTCCCGGACACTGCGGAATTTCTTTTTGCCCGTGTATCTCACCATTGATCCGAGGCTGGGGCACTATACGTTTGACGAGATCCTCAAGAAGGTCCATCACAGCATGCGCGCCGGTCTGGATCTGAAGGAATTGGCCCGGCAGATCACACGCAATGTGGGGGCAGAGCGTCACCCGTTCATTCGAACGCTGCCCTTCTGGGTCAAGGGCCAGGTCCTGTCCGTGGTGTATCATCGTCTGTCTCTGCGTCGTACGACCAGTTCGCTGTCGAATCTGGGACGCGCGGCCATGCCGCCTGAGTTGAGCGCGGCCATCGAACGGTTTGAGTTTGTGCCGGTGTTTCCCAATGCACGCAAAATAAGTTGTGGTTGTATCAGCTTTGGCGATCGTTTATATATCACCTTTGGTCGGACACTCACGCAGCCTGTGGTGGAACAGACGTTTTTCAGGAAGCTCGTGGCGCTGGGGTGTCCTGTGAAGATTGAAACCAATTAGGAACAGGACTTTTTGAAAAGCCCTGTGGTTTTCAGTTTTCAGTAGGCAGTATGCAGAGAAACCAAAATCAAGATCTGTACCGTATTCTGTTGTCTGTACACGTGAAGCAGGCAGACTTTATCTATCTGGGAACCGTTGATGCCGTATTGTCCGGACTGTGCTGTTGAAGTGGATGACTCGGTTGAGGTCTGTCCTCTGTGCGGGGCGGCGGTGCAGCAGGAATTAGTGCTGCCTGGCAGAGGGGTGCCTCGTCTCATGGACGGGCCTGTGAGGATTGTCCTGCCCTGGCAGAAGCTGCGCGGCCGCATCTTTGCGGTGCTGACCTGTGTCTTGATCATGCCGCTGGTGATAGTCTGGTTGATTGACATGCTCGACGGCAATGCCACCTGGTCCAGGTACGTGATGATTCCCCTGGCCTGTGCGTGGCTGACCAGTGCACTGTGGCTGTACAAGATCCGGCGACCTGTTCAGTTGCTCCTGGGACAGTTGGTGGTGACATCAGGTCTGTTGCTGGGCCTGGATTCGTGTTACGGGGGCGTCAACTGGTTTGTGACCCTGGCCGGCCCGGCCATTGTGGCCTGGTCTCTGTGGACAGTGCCCATGGCATGGCTCCTGGTCAAACGCAAGGTGGGCTGGGCCAATGGCACGGCCTGGTGTTTACTGGGTATCACGCTGTTCTGTGTGGCACTGGACATGCTGATCTCTCAATACAGGTCCTCAGCCCCCGTGCCCACCTGGTCGTTGATCGTGCTGATTGGCCTGTTGCCCGTGACCGTGTTCTTATTGTACGTTCATCACAGGGTGCGCAAGCACGTCAACCTGGCCAAGTGGTTTCATGTGTAAGCGGTTCCGGGTTGATGGAGAAGTTCTGTTCTATTCTGAATGCTGCCTACTGAAAACTGAAGACCACAGGGCTTTTCAAAAAGTCCTGTCAGTACCAGTCGTCGTCATCCCCTTCGTCGTCATCGTCGTCATCGTACACGCCTGAACCGCCACTCGTGGCCAGGGCCTCGTTGACCACGTCGACAATGTCGTCATCATCAGAATCGAGCAGACCTGCCAACAGGGCAGAGGCCTGTTTGGGATGAATCATGACAGACGCATCAATGGCCGCCAACAGCAGGGACTTTTCCGTGGTCTCATGGGTGAGCAGCATTTCAATGTGGTGCCAGGCGGCATGCACTTCACTGGCACCTGCGGCGCGTACGGCCTCGCAGTGGATCTCATGATCTGTGCTTTCCAGGGCCTTGAGGATCTGCTTTTTAAATCCGTGAACATATCGCATGCAAAACACCGCGGTGAGCTGCCAGTCCTTGTCCGGGTCGGCGTAGGCCATCCGTATCGCTTCCTTGTGCCACGACTGCGGCGCGCGCACCGAGGCCTCCAGGATGCGCCGTCTGACTTCCTTGGGCAGATCAATGTCGAAGTACAGCTTCTCGAACGTGTCTTGCACGGTGTTATAGGAGGCCTCTGAAATGGGCACATCGTCAGGGTCTTCAAAGCCGTAGGTGTCTGCGTCCTCCAGAACCGGTCCCAAGGCAATCGCGGCCACACCTCGAATCTTGTCCGGCTTGTCGGCCTGACCCACGATGGTCAGCAAGGCCAGGACGAGGTCGTCGTTAATGACACAGTACTCCCCGGCCATTTCTACGGCCTTCATCAGATCGTCCGATGAGAGTTGATTATCTGTCAGTGCCTTCAGAAGCTGGCTGGGCATGTCTTTGGGCCAATCCCAAGGGTCCATGGCGTGCAGTACAGTCAGATCCATATTAACGACCTCCCGGACAGCCACAGACTGTCCCAAATGCATCGGTATATCGTCTCGCACTCTGCGAGCGATTTTTTCTATTATCCGTTCAACCTGCCTGCTGTCAATGGTATTCATGCCAGATAAAACCTGTGAATCGCCGCTGAACATTGTTAGAATGCTTGCGGATTATCACTCTTGGAGTTTACTATGAAAAACGTAAAGTACATCTTGCAGACAGGACTCATGCTCTTTCTCACCTGCGCAGCCTTGGGCGGAGACACACTTTTTGAATTCAGTGGGACCAACCAGTCTGTGTCTATCCAGTCTATCCAGACCACGGACACGGAAACCCTAGGCCTGGACCAGGGATTGGAACTCCGCACCGGGACCAGTGCGCCCTGGCCCGGCATCCTGCTCAAGGCCCCTGAAGGTCATTGGGATCTGCAGGCCTTTGAATCCATTCAGGTGGACCTCGCCAATTCAGGCAACCGGTCCGTGGCCGTGTCGTGCCGCGTGGACAATCCCGGCGCCGATGGCACGCAGCACTGCCTGACCGGTCAGGTGACTCTGCCCCCGGGAGAGAGCCGCACCTTGACCGTGTCTCTCCATGGTGGCCCCTGGGCCCTGTCCCAGCCATTGACACTGATCGGGATGCGGGGCTGCCCCGGCCAGCAGACCAGACTAGACCCTTCGAATGTCACTCAGATACTCATTTTTGTCAACCGACCCACGCAGGCCTGTCAGTTTGTGGTCAAACGCATTTATACTGAGGGGCAGGTGACAGTCCTGGACACAGACACCCTGCTGCCGCTCCTGGACAAGTACGGTCAATTCCGTCACAGCACCTGGCCCGGCAAGCTGGAGTCGGACCTGGCCTGGCCTGGGCGCAGGCAGCAGGAACAGGGCGATCTCGACGCGCGCACTGGACCGGAAAACCGAACCCGGTACGGCGGTTGGTCTGCGGGACCGCAACTGGAAGCGACCGGCTTCTTCCGTGTGCAGAAGGTGGCAGGCCAGTGGTGGCTGGTGGACCCGGAAGGACGCCTGTTCTGGTCGCATGGCGTGGACTGCGTCGGTCCGGGCACGAGCACACCCATCAGTGACAGAGAGGATTATTTTACTGACCTGCCGGATCCTTCTACGGCCCTGGGCCGGTTCTACGGCCAGGGGTCCTGGGCACCGCATGGCTACTACAAGGATCACACGCCCTACAGGACCTATGATTTCGGCAGGGCCAATCTCCTGCGCAAGTATGGTGACACCTGGCCAGACACATTCACGGAGGTCACCCACCGCAGACTCAAGAGCTGGGGACTCAATACCATTGGCAACTGGTCCGATTGGCCGGTGCGCGAGGTACTCGCCACACCTTATGTGGGCACGATCAGTGTCACTGCCCCGCCGATCCAGGGATCCACAGGATACTGGGGCCGCTTTCCAGATCCGTTTGATCCTGCGTTTCGATCTGCAATACGCAGAGCTGTGGCCTCTGAAACGCAGCGGGGCATTGGCGACCCGTGGTGCGTGGGATATTTTGTGGACAATGAACTGGCCTGGGGCGATGTCCCGTCCCTGGCTGTGGCGGCATTGAAGAGCCCCGCCGAGCAGGCGGCCAAGCAGGTGTTTGTCGCGGATCTGACCGCGCGGTACCACACCATCCAGGCGATGAACACCCGGTGGGGTACGTCGCATGCCTCATGGCAGGCCCTGCTCGACAGCACGGACACGCCTGACCCTGAACGGGCAGGTCCCGACCTGCTTGCCTTCTACAGACGTATTGCAGAGGAATATTTTGCCGTGATTCGTGGAGAATTCAAGCGCCAGGCGCCGCATCAACTGTACCTGGGCTGTCGATTTGCCTGGGTCAATGATGTGGCGGCCGCTGCGGCAGCACGATTTTGTGATGTCATCACCTACAATCGTTACGAAGAGAGCGTGGCCCAATTCGCCATGCCCGAGGGTCTGGATCGACCGCTCCTGATTGGTGAATTTCATTTCGGGGCCCTGGATCGAGGTCTCTTCCACACAGGATTGGTGGCCACAAAAAATCAGGCAGACCGGGCCGCCCATTACAAGGCCTATGTGCAGGGGGCCTTGCGAAATCCCGCGATTGTCGGTACGCACTGGTTCCAGTACAGGGACCAGGCCACCACGGGCCGCGGCGACGGCGAGAACTATCAGATCGGCTTCGTGGATATCTGCGATACGCCGTATCCCGAGCTTCGCAAGGCCTGCCGTGAGGTCGGTTATACTCTGTATGAATACAGACAGGGGTATGCGCGGTGATCGTTGGCACTTCAGCGGAGCGTCAGGCTCTGCCCATTCCGGACACCTTTGATTCTCCGAGGGGAACAGTCTTTTCCTCTGAACTTGAGCGCAGGTGCACAGAATCGCCACCTTTCATGGGATGGAGGGCGAACAAAAAGCGACTCACGCAAAACCCTGCATGAGTCGCTTAGATGAAGAAAAAGAATGGACTTTTCTGTGTACCGACGGGTCATCAAGCCGGCCACCTATGTTTCCTCTGTGAGGTACACCCACTTAAAAACGCGCCATGACTTCAGACAGGATTTCTTGCCGATGGTCCCAAGCCTCGTCGGCCTTTCTTCTTGCAGCCACTTCTCTATCAACCCAAAGGAACATCAGTCCGGAAAGGGTTATTTCAAGAGATCGGTAAAACCAGGAATCAATCCTTCAAGTTTTGTGACAAAGGAATCAATGTCGCCTTTTAGATTGCCTTCCAGACGGCCTCCGCGTTGATAGACGGTGCCTTTAAGAAGCACCGTACGATCTGAATAAACGGTGAGTGATTTGGAGGTACCGCCAGTGCAGATCGTTGTATCGCTTTTCAGATGTTTTTCCTTGATCTGACAGGTTTCAATATACTTTGCCAAATCGTCTATTATACTCTCCGGGATCTCTTTCGTTTGATCTACAAGGATATCACCGTAGCTATCAACCAGAATATGAGACTGATCTCTTGTTAAGGTGATCGTATAGCTTCGATGATATTGAGGAGGCACGGACGCGTCCTTGAAAGAATAGACAATTTTTGTAATGGGTTCGTTTGTAGTATACTCTGTCATGGCACACCCCAATAACTCGAAAATCACAATGGCAACAAGAAGAGGGTTGATTATTGATGTCTCAGTCATATATCCAACGGTACTTGATTTTGATTGTAAAGAACCATTCACTTGTCACATTCCCATCCACTTACATTGAGCAAAACCTTGCTGCCAGCTTAATTGCATCAAGTGTATTCTGTCAGTTTCCTCATAACATATCGCTCTTGTCAATAAATAAATACAGTGTGCCCACGTCCCTGGGGTGAACGGCCCCCGAACCTCTCGCTTTGCTTCAATATGAGGTGAAGAATTCGAGTGGGCCGCGACAATTGGCCCACTCGACTTCGCTTGAAAATCAGTCTTGAAATCAGTGTTCAGCGAAAGACTCTATACGGTGACACCTGTGCCAGCAAAGTACTTCTTGAATGTTGCGGCTTTCATGGAAAACACACCATTGCTGTTCAAGGGGATGGGTGCCCAATACGACACCTGGTGGGCAGACCACGTCCCCGGTCTCGTGTCCAGCGTGGCATGATGTGTTCCCCACGGGTTGCGCAGGACGATGTATTTTTCGTTGTTATAATAATCCCAGCCCAGCACGGAATAGGCATGGTTTGCTACAACGTGGGCCGAGGCATAATTCGTTCCCGCAGGCTGGGATGAATAGGTCCAGGCAACCATCGGATTCACGGTTCGCCTGCTCAACGAATTGCCGCGGACAAAAGTCCATAGCGCATTGGCACTGGTCCCTGCATTCCCCTTGTATGTTCTCTTGCCACGGATCAGTTGGGCACAAGCCATCACAGGGTCTCCTCCCGATATGGCTGGGTAGTTGGGAAAATCTGTGGTGTTGCCCGTTCGCCATTTGGCATAGGCTTTTTCCATGACAGCCGGCCAGATTTCAGTGGAATCGAGAGATCTTGCATAGACCCAGGCATGGGATGTCTTTGCGACAGGGACTTTCTCCGACACCTCAACCGACTGGGGTGATCCAGTTCCATTTTTATAGAAATTTGTTTTATGGATGGGATTGGTTTCATTACCCCAACCGGACGGCCTGATCATATTCACAATGATGTAGGGCCTTGCCCAGGCAACCGATGAAAGCGCTGCGATGTAGTAACAGTCGCCCAGTGCTCCCTGTATAGGATCGTTGACTTCAGCGACATCCTCGAAATAATCCCCTTTGTCAATCCACTCCTTGTCCGTTGGCTTCCAGGGTGTGCTTGATTTGGACACCCCTACGGCGGAGGCAAGAAGCATGTCTGGTAGTCTTGCCTCGACCGCGGCCGGCAAACTCCCGGCAGCCAGTCTGCTGACCGTCGGGTGGGGAGAGCGGACTTTCAGAAAGCTGTTCAGTCTGGTTTTTCCTTGAGCTTCACTCAGGACCTTCACTTTTCCGTCCGCTTCAACCTGAATATTAGGATTTAGAATTGGATTCTTGATGTCAAAAATGGCATCCTCTTCAATATTCAGGATGTCGGAAAGCATTTTCTGTGGTTCCGTCACACGGTCCCACTTGATATGTCTTTCAGCGACCATTTCGCCTAGAGCATAAGGATTTATTACGCCAACTTTTACGTCCATGGTCTTTTCTCCTTTCAGTGAATCATTGGTTTTCTGCTTTCAATGGTCTTATACCGTTTCCTTGTGTGTCCGGCCGTTACGACTTCCCGTGATGAGCTATTTTCCCAATGGGTCTTGTTCCATCATGCGCCACACTGTGGTTCTCCATGCCTGTCCATAATACAGTGCGTCATCCGGCTCAGAAACGTATCACAGAAAAGACATAAAAGGCATTGAGACAAAGAAAAATAGAAGCGCGGGGAAGGTTCAAGGGGTCGGTACGCGGATTTCAGTATGGCACTACGTGACACAGGATGGGCATCGGCTCACTGTCACACCGGACCAGGGATCCCGGCCTGCGACACGGTGTCGACCCAGGCGTTGGCGAGCAGGTGACATGCACCCAGGGTTGGGTGCACACCGTCCGGGGCCCACAGGGCCGGGGGGGCGGTCTGGCATGCCTGATCCAGCACAGACTGAAACGGCACAAATACGGCCCCGGCATAGGCTGCCACACGGCGGGCCGCTTCTCTGTAATAGGCAAACTGCTGCATCATGGACGGATCCACCTCGCCTGCAGGCAGCATGAACGGTTCGCAGAGGATCAAACGAATCTCAGGCAGTGCTTCCCGGGTCTGATCGATCAGGGCCCTGTAATCCTGTTCGTAGGTGTCCAGAGACCCGGTGTAGCCGCCATCAAAGGTATGCCAGAAATCGTTCACGCCGATCAGGATGCTCAGCACATCCGGGGCGATGTCCAGGCAGTCTTTTTTCCATCGTCTGGCCAGTTGAAAGACCTTGTGGCCGCTGATCCCGCGATTGTAAAACTTCAGATCCCGTGTCGGATATTGTGACAGCAGCCGTGCCGCTGCCATAATCACATAGCCATGGCCCAGGCCCGAGGGATTGTTGGCAGTGCGCACCACACGCACATCGCGTCCTGCATCCGTGATGGAATCGCCCTGGAAGAGTATTTTCATG
>JAIPFM010000108.1 GCA_021736645.1 Phycisphaerae bacterium
ATGTGGTACGATATAAAGCCACCAAGGAATCATTGGCGTCCATCAGCACACTGGTAAACGGCTGATTGGGATCGCTGACTCTGCCGTTATCCACGGCGCTGCCTGCCCAACCTGTAAACACGAACAGATTCGGGTCCAGTGATTGCGTGGAAATGTCGACCAAAGCCCCCTTTTCAAAGGCATGTATCCCAGACTCAGGAGACACCAATGCCCCCACGCTAGGCCCCATGGACAAGACGCTCGCCTGCTCCATCCCCTGCCCGCGCCAACCCTGAACCGGTGTACTCAGATCTCCGGCATCCAGGCCTGAGTCCGACAAGGCGGTTTGCACCCAATAGGTATAGTGAGTGCCCGGCATGGCCGTGGTATCTGAAAATGACGTGGCTGTTTGCCAGGCACTCACTGCCTGACCGGCGATGTCCAGAGACACTGCCCTATGGACACGGTAATAACTTGCGTAGGAGGGCCCATTGGCCACGGCCTGCCAGATCACGTTCACACGATCGGGCTGGGTGCCCCTTGTGGCCTGCACGCTGCTGGGCGGCGTGCTGCGAGGGTCATACCTCAGGTCAATATTGTGATTGTTGTCATGGATGGTTTGAAGATCACTGTAGGCCTGACTGCTCAAAGGATTGGATTGCAGAAACAACTGCGTGAGATGCGTCAAATGCCTCAAACCTGAGATGTCGGACAGTATATTGTAGCGCAGATCCAGAGTTTCCAGCTCCGTCATATTGGCCAGGTCAGCCACCTCGGAGACAAAGTTATCGGCCAGAGACAGATGCCTGAGGCTTGTCAAACCTCGCAGATCACGCAAGCTTGAAATGTGGTTCTCCTGCAAGTCCAGGGACTCCAACCCGGTCAAGGACGACAAGGCAGACAGATTTCCCTGAAAATTATTGTCTCGAACTGTCAAAGACACCAGCTGTGTCATACCAGACAAAGGCGACAGATCGGTCACACCATTGCCGTGTGCATCCAGACTGCGCAACTGAGTCAAGGTCGCCACCCCGGACAAGTCATTCAATTCATTTTCTGAAAGATCCAACCCGGTCAATTGAGTCAATGCCTGCAAAGGAGACACATCCTTCACCTGGTTGCCACGGAGATTGAGATGTTGAAGATTAACGGCCGCCTCAATACCCGTCAGATCTTTTATCCCCTCATAACGCAAATCAAACCGCGTCTCCCACCTCAGATCGTCCTCAGTGGGATCCCAAATGTTCAAGGCATTCTCAATTGCAGCCTTCAGATTCTGATCCGCGAAGTATACGACCGCCCCCTTCGCAGAGACCGCTCCAAACAACCCTAGAATACACACGTAGCGTAACACTGATTTCATACCACCACCCTATTGAAGGTCTTCAAAAACATTTTTGCCTATCTTACCACAAAGCCCCCAGAATCACAATACACTGCTATCTGTGCATGAACCATTGACTGCAGATCTGAAATGGGCCAAAGGCTCTTGAAAGCACAGAATCTTTGCCTCATGACAGCATTTCGGCGATATGAGCGTGCATCGTTGGTGAGAGGCACAGAAATTTTTGGCATACAAGCCATTCAATGCACTGGTTTTAAAACATTAGCCCCTATTTTCAAAAAAAAGACATTGACACCCATGGGCAAAGCACATCAGAACTTAATGTGGATAACCTGTTAACAACACAAATTGCCAACCTTAAATTTGCTCGAATTAGAGGTCTCCAGGATACCAGTTTAACATGGGGTATTTTGACGCCGCAAACCAGGGCCACGGAAAGGGCAAGAAAACACTGAGGCCAACCTGTTAAGAAGTATGGACTTACATCCCGAACACCCATTTGGAAGCCCTCAGATATTCAAAAACACAAATACTCGCACTCTTCTTTTCCTATCTTAACCTATAATTTCCCAGGTCATTAGTAGACATAAACCAAGAAAGTGGATAACTAAGAAAAACATCTCGAGAAAAAGAGAGACAATCCCGTCCAAACAGAGGGATTTTAAGTTCCTGATTAGGAATGAGTTAAAACTCTGTGGGTGATTGAACTGAGAGATGTGTTGTGCCAGGCCTCACTACGGTGCCAAAAAGGCATCTGTGGCACAGGCTGGTACTTCACAGCCTTTGATGAATCCACCGGGTGTCATATTTTGAAGCATGAAAATATCATCTTGAACACCTCTGCCCACCAGACGATGCTTGTAATACTCAATGGAACCATCGTTGAACAGGACATTCTGTCCATGCCCACCATGGTTCAGACTGTTCTGCCTCAGAATCTTTTCATTCAAAGGAATGTGAACGCTCTCGGAGTAATCCGAAGGCAAACTCTCCGCCAGAGGATTCTTATCTGCCATAAGCGCGGCCTGGCTGGTGAACTCTTTGGGCATCTTGTCACAACCTACGCGAAAACTATAATCAATGTACTCCCTGCCTGGAAAGTCATGGAGACCTTGGCGACGCAGTGCCTCGGGATCGAGTTTTCGAGTCGTTTTTCGAGCAGGACACAGGAAGTTTACCGGTTCAACATAGCGCCCCTTGGCCAGCAGAAACAGCCCGCGTGTATTGGAATGATTCTCACTGCCCTGATAGCCGACCTTCCACCACGGATCACCAGAAACCATCGCCACATAGGGTGTACGATCGCCGTAGTCAGACACATAATGAGCCATGCCCTGGCCCACATGGCCCAGCCTCGCCTGACATTGGGTTTGCCACATTTTTTCACGGACCATGCCCAACAAGGGAACTGTCACGCTCAACAGGAACAGCAGAATCGCGGCCACTGCAGCCACTTGAACCGGTGAACGCCAAGTGCTCAGTTGAATCGGTGCAGAATTCAGGTCCTGCGCAATAACCGACTGAGCTGCAATCCCGGGATTCTCCTTTTGTTCATAAACTTTTGGCTTGGAGTGCGGTTGAGCATGGGATCTTTCAGTGAGCATCCGAATGGTCCGCTCTGCCAGACTGTCCGGGCAGGGCTGGCACTCCAGCGACTCAAGAGGAGATAGCATTGTTTTAAGTTGTTCGTAATAGAAACTGGCTGCATCAGGATCAGAGGCGATCAGCAACTCTGCTTCAACGTCTTGCTGCTCTGAAGCCAAGCCCATACAATGATCGAACAACAACTGTTTCTGCTCATGACTTAACGAACCCATCACATTTCCTCATTTTCAAGAACAGTTGTCCACTCTTTGGCAAACCTTGCCACTGCGGTGTGCAACCTGCTTTTAACCGTGCCGATAGGTATACTGAGGATGTCTGCCATTTGTTTGTAGGAAAATTTGTTGAAGTAGGCCATGATAATGATTTCTCTCAAATTATCCGGCAAATCTGTGATGATTCGGCTGACGCGACCAGAGCGTTCTTCCTGCTCTAATTGATTCTCAGGCTGCTCTTTATCGCTCGTGAGCACATTGAGCATCTCCTCGAAGGACATCTCATCCGAGGGATTGATGGCACTGATTGAAATGGCAGACGTTCTCTGGGATTTTCTCAAAGCATCCTTGGCCTTGTTGGCCGCAATGGTAAACAGCCACGGGCGCAGCGGTCTACTCCTGTCAAAACTCCCCTGACTGGAGTAAAGCTGGAGAAACGTCTCCTGAAACACATCCTCCACCAGGTCATGCTGGTTCAGAAATTGACGTAGAAATGCATACAAACCGTTTTTATACCGGTCTACCAGCTCTCTAAACGCCTGCTCATCGCCGTCACAGTAACGGTCCAGCAAATCAGCGTCTGTACTATCTTTTAAGGAGTCTGCCATAATTGGTATTTCGCAAAACCGTTAGTATACGTGAATAAAGCCAGGTTGTAAACCTATATCAGGCGAGTACCCGGTCTACTATAAAGGAGGCACACAGACATACATCGCAGCCCAGCATGGCACACACCAGACTGGCTCGCACCCAGAGCAGATGTCTGTCACACTTCATGAGCACATAAATCAACCCAAATCCCACAGCACCCAGTAGGTATAGCTTGCCAGTCACGACAAACAGACGGGCATACGGAAATCCAAACCAGAGAAAAAAGTCGAAATATCGACTGGATTGGAGAAGCATCATCACACCCAAGGCAGTCAATCCCACGCTTGAACCCAGTACCCACGAACGATCAGACCGTCCGCCGCCCAGGAGGAGCACAATGCCCAGCCCCACACAGATACACACCAATATTTGAGGAAACAACCACCAGATCAGAGGGCTCACGCCGAATATAACGGGCCACGGTTGCCACACAGCCACGGCCGAGGCCGCAAGGCACCCCAAGATCAAACTCCAGCACCGCGTCCTGACGAGCCTGACCCCACCCAGAAACACAGCCCCCAAACCAATGTGGCACACCCCCCAGAACAGATTGCCATGCCGAACCATGACCAGAGGGGCCATGAGGCCAAACCATTCTTGTCTGGAGATCCCACCCACATTGAGCGGCATGACATACAGGTGGTATTGCCCCAGAATCCGAAACAAAGCCGCCACAAACACGAACGGCAACACAAAGAGTCCACAACCGATGCCCTGCTTGAGCCATGTTCTTCTGCGGCTCACCAGCAGGTGTGAGTAAGCCCACGGACACAAAAGCCATGGAATCAAGGCCACGATCACCAAATTGACCCTGGCTTCATGGAACCGGGCGATGTACAGGGCCAGGGGACCAAAACTGTACATTGCCCCTGAAAAAAACGCCCCCACCAGAGAGCGTATCCATCGCCGACTCAAAAGAAAGGTGCCGCACGCCCCCACACACCAACTAACCGGCAAAATCCGTTGAGACCATGTCCAGCCAGACCAGTGGGGCCAGCTCAGGTACATGGAGAATAGGATGTACACAGATAGGCTCAAGGCCATACCTGCTGTGTGCCTGCCCCCCTGCTGACTGTCAGATTGTCCCATGAAATCGCCTTTTTATCGTCCCTAAAAACCGACTATTTATTTCATCGTCCGAGCAGACGCTCTTCAAACAGTTTTTCTGCGACAACAATTTGTCCGAAAAAGACTTGCAAACCCACCCCTTCTTTCTTAGAGTATGTGGTTTATTTGAAATGGAATGTACAGAGTAAGTAGATGTGAATGTATTAAGGATCAATGAAAAGATGCTGACTTTGCAGGAAAAACAAACAATTGTCCATGATTACGAAACCCATGACAAGGACACAGGGTCTCCAGAAGTGCAGATAGCACTTTTGACCAAGAGAATCAATGACCTCACGGAACACCTCAAAAGCCACAAGAAGGACCATTCCTCGAGAAGAGGCCTCCTCAAGATGGTAGGCACGCGATCTGCTCTGCTGAAGTATGTGAACAAGAAAGATGCGACACGCTATCAGAGCATCATTTCCCGTCTCGGACTGCGTAAATAACGGTTTCATCAATTAAGAGCAACATGTCCAACGCTTAATAGCACCCATGCGCACTCAGAATTTGTGTGTTTCTGCTGTTTTGGCCAAGTGAGGTAGTTTATGTTTAATGAAGTAAGAGTAGAAAAAGAAATTGCCGGTAGAAAACTGGTTATTGAGACAGGCAAAATCGCCAGACAGGCTGATGGTGCCGTGTTGGTCCACTACGGCGAGACAGTGGTTCTAGTCACCGCAGTCACAGCCCCGCCCAGATTTGATGACATCGACTTTTTTCCCCTGAGTGTGGACTACCGTGAACGCCATTGCGCTGGCGGCAAGTTCCCAGGCGGATTCATTAAACGCGAAGGTCGTCCAAGCACCAAGGAAGTCTTGACGGCCCGCATGATCGACCGCCCCATCCGGCCCCTGTTTGCGGACGGCTATTTTCAAGAAGTCCAGGTCATGGCCTCTGTGCTCAGTTTTGACGGTGTAAACGATCCGGACATACTGGCCATTGTGGGTGCCAGTGCAGCGCTGTCCATCAGCAAGATCCCCTTTGAAGGTCCCATTGCCGCATGTCGACTCGGACGCATTAATGGCGAGTTGGTGATCAATCCCACCTATTCGCAACTGGTCGACAGTGATATCAACCTGCTGCTTGGCGGTCAAAAAGAGGCCATCAATATGATCGAGGTGGGGTCCAAGCAGGTCACCGAAGAAGATATGGCTGATGCCATTTTGACAGCCCATAAAACGGTGATTGAAATCTGCGAACTCATCGATGAGCTCCAGGCCAAGGTGGGTGTTGAAAAGGAAATCATCATCACCGAAATTGATCCTGACCTGCTGAGCCAGATCAAAGACAAATTCACAGCCCCGTTAAAAGAGGCCAAGACCATTGCAGGCAAACTGGAACGCAATACAGCAGTGAATGCACTGCGTAACGAGGCTCTGAGTCTGCATGGCCCCGTAGAATTGGCTGAAAATCCGGAAGAGGCCGCCAAGAGCGGAACCCCTCGTTTCCAGAAGACCATGGTCAAGCGAGCCTTTGAGAAGGTTGAAAAGGCCGTGATTCGTGAAAATCTGATTAGTGGACATCGTGTTGATGGCAGAGGGTTTGAAGATGTCAGACCGATTGCCTGCGAAGTCGGTGTGCTGCCAAGAACGCATGGCTCGGCCCTGTTTACACGCGGCGAAACCCAGGCCCTGGTCATGGCCACACTCGGTACCATACGGGATGCCCAGATCATTGACGGGCTTGCTGATGAATATGCACAAAGCTTCATGCTGCATTACAACTTCCCGCCCTTCTCAGTGGGCGAAGCCAGACCTGTCAGGGGTCCGGGTCGTCGTGAAATCGGTCACGGTGCCCTGGCCGAACGGTCTCTGGAAGCCATGAGACCGGACATTGAGAAATTTGGCTATACCATTCGTCTGGTGTCGGACATCACGGAATCCAATGGCTCCAGCTCCATGGCCTCAGTGTGCGGCGGTTCGCTGGCCCTGATGGACGCAGGCGTACCCCTGGAACACCCAGTCGCAGGCATCTCAGTGGGCCTGATCACAGATGACCAGGGCAACTACAAACTGCTGACCGATATTCTCGGTGAAGAAGATCACTATGGCGATATGGACTTCAAGGTCGCCGGTACCATCAAGGGTATTACAGGTATCCAGTTGGACATCAAGATTCGTGGACTCAAGAAAGAGATCCTGATCGAAACCCTGGAACGGGCCAAGCAGGCCAGATACAAGATCCTGGATATCATGGCCACAGCCCTGGACAAACCGCGTCCCGAGTTGAGTGAATATGCACCCAAAATGATCTCCATCATGATTGATCCTGAATTCATCGGCAAGGTCATTGGCCCCTCCGGCAAGATGATCAAGAGCATTCAAGAACAGACGAAAGCCACCATTGAGATCCAGGACGACGGCACCATCTTCATCAGTTGTGTGGATGGAGATGGCCATATCAAGGCCAAGGAAATCATTGAAGCCATGACGTCGCCGCCCAAGGTCGGCAAGATCTACGAAAAGGCGAAAGTCGTATCCGTCAAGGACTTCGGTGTGTTCGTGGAAATCGTCCCGGGTGTCGAAGGCCTGTGCCACATCAGTGAACTCAGCGACGGCTATGTCAAGACTGTAGACTCGGTGTGCAAGAATGGCGACATCATCCCTGTGAAACTCATTCTGGTGGATGATCAGGGCCGCCTCAAACTGTCCCGCAAGGCAGCCATGGCAGACCTGGGTCTGACCGACAATGTGGAAGGCGCAAGCAGTGATGCCTCGCGACCCAAGAGACATGATCGTAGAGACCGTGACAATGACAAAAAGCAGTCTTGAGGACTGCGTCAGACCATATGAGGGATACATGTGTGGCAGTTCATCACAGGAATCATGATTGGTGTGGTTGCTGTGGGACTGCCTTGGTCTCTCCGGGTGATCCAGAAAAAACGTGCCCCATGCTCGCATGGACACGAACATGAGGGCCTGATCAAGCTCAGTAAACTGACTGGCGAACTGGCCCATGAGATAAAAAACCCTCTATCCACGATAAAGGTAAATCTCAAACTCATCCAGGAAGACCTCGATGGCTTGTCCGACACCCTGGCAGGACGGGCCTCCCGCAAGATACGAATTGTCCAGGGAGAAGCGGAACGGCTGCACAGTATTCTGGACGGCTTTCTCCGCTTCATTGGCCGTCCGGAACTGCATCCTGAGGTGACGGATTTGAATGAGCTGATCTCAGATCTGGTGGATTTTTTTCAGCCAGAGGCCGCGGCGAACCATATCACGTCAAGGAAGGCCCTGTCTGAAGAGGCGCTGTACTGCTGCGTGGACAGTGCCATGATCAAGCAGGTGATCCTGAATCTGTTCGTGAATGCTCAGCAGGCCATGGACCATGGCGGTGAATTGATCATACGGACGTTCAGACAAAAAGACTGGGTCGTCCTTCAGATTAATGATACTGGCTGCGGCATCAGCCCGGACACCCAGGCAAAAATATTCGAACCCTATTACTCAGGGCGACGCAAGGGCACAGGCCTGGGCCTGGCTATTGCAAAAAAGATTATAGATAGCCATAATGGCACTATCTCATTAGACAGTGAACCGGGCCGGGGCACGGCATTTACGATTCGCTTTCCACGATGTACCCTTGGCCCAAATTCAGAGGAACTGAAGACCATTGAATGACTTGACCTGTACTGTGTTGGTGGTAGACGACGAGCAGCACCATGCCGATGGCATTGTGGAGTCTCTGGAGCGTCTGAATGTCAAGGCCATTGCCGTGTACAACGGCGATGACGCCCTGGAGGTTCTGCGCCACCAAAGCATCGACATTGTGGTCACAGATCTGAAGCTTGACACGGACACGAGCGGTCTGGAAGTCCTGGACGAGGCCAAAGCCCAGAATCCGGAGACCGAAGTCATCCTCGTCACGGCCTTTGCCTCCATCGAAACCTGCAAGGACGCCATGCGTCGAGGGGCGTACGACTACCTCGTCAAGCCCATTGATGTGGATGAATTGCGTCAGATCGTCACCAAGGCCGCGGACAAGATCAACCAGGCCCCCTCACGGCAGCCTATTGAAGTCCAACCGGAAACACGGTCTTTCCGGTACGAAGGAATTCTGGGCACGAGCCGCGCCATGGGCCATGTCATTGAAGTGGCCAAACGCGTGGCTCCGACCAATATCTCTGTACTCATCGAGGGCCACTCCGGCACAGGCAAGGAACTCCTGGCCAAGGCCATTCACGACAACTCGCTCCGACGATTCAATCCGTTTGTGCCCATCAACTGCGCAGGGCTCACAGAAAGCCTTCTGGAAAGCGAACTATTTGGTCATACGAAGGGCGCCTTTACCGGGGCCGCTGCGGATCGAAAGGGCCTGTTTGAAGTGGCCAATGAAGGCACCTTATTCCTGGATGAAATAGGCGACATGCCCCTGAACATGCAGGCCAAGCTCCTGCGCGTGCTGGAAGACGGGATCATTGTCCCAGTGGGCTCGACCCGATCCGTGGTCGTGGACGTGCGTGTCATCAGTGCCACCAACCAGAACTTCCAGACCCTGATTCAGGAGAAAAGCTTCCGCGAGGATCTCTACTTCAGAATCAAGGGCGTCAATATTACACTCCCCGGGCTGCGCGACCGCGTGGAAGACATCCCCCTGCTCATTGACTTTTTCGTGCAGGAAGCGGCCCATGAAATCGGGTCTCAAGTCACCGGGATCACAGACTCGGCCATGACGATTCTGTGTGCGTATGAGTGGCCCGGCAATATTCGGCAGTTGCGCCACTGCATCCGGACCATGGTGGTCATGTGCGATCATGACAAGCTTGATATTCGGGACATTCCCCCGGAGATTTCCAAGCGCCGCCAACTCTCGGGGGCCAGTGTCATCGAATCGCTCGCGGCCCCCAGCCTGGCCGGTATGTCCCTCACGGAACTGGAACGCCAGGCCATTGCCGACACCCTCTCAGAAACCGAGGGCAACCGCGAAAAGGCAGCCAGGATCCTGGGCATCGGTGAACGCACCCTGTACCGTAAAATCAAGGAATACAATTTGTAAATTCGGCCGTTTCCGGCCATCCAATTCATTCATGATATAGAATGATCATCCCCCCTTTTAGGAGTTTTTAATGTCACACCCACTCAGTCCTATGTCTGGCTTTCAGGCCATGCCTTTGATCGCCCCTGTGTTGAGCACGCTCACCGACATAGGCTATGAAATACCCACCCCAATTCAACAAATGACGATTCCGCATCTCTTGGCCAACAAAGACCTGCTGGGTCAGGCCCAGACCGGCACAGGCAAAACAGCGGCTTTCGCCCTGCCCCTGCTGTCCAGAATTGATCTCAACCAATGTCGGCCCCAGGTGCTCGTATTGACGCCCACGCGCGAACTGGCCATCCAGGTGGCCAAGGCCTTTGAAAACTACGGCGCAGGCCTCAAACGATTGAAGGTCCTGGCGATCTATGGCGGTCAGGAGTACGGCACACAACTCAAGGCCCTCAAGCAAGGCGTTCACGTGGTGGTAGGCACACCCGGACGCATGATGGACCACATGAACCGCCGAACCCTGTCACTCGAATCTCTGCAGTGTGTGGTTCTGGATGAAGCGGATGAAATGCTGCGCATGGGATTCATTGACGACGTAGAATGGATACTGGATAAAACACCGGCCCACAAACAGATGGCCCTGTTTTCAGCCACCCTGCCGCAACCGGTACGCCGGATTGCCAAGAAGTATCTGAAGAACCCCGAAGAGATCACCATTGAAAACTCCAAGCCCACGGCGCAGACCATCAGACAGCGTGTGTGCACTGTCAAGGGCTTCAACAAACCGGAGGTCCTGGCGCGTCTGCTCGAATCCGAACCCTACGAGGGGGTGATTGTCTTTGTACGCACCAAGACCGCCACACTGGAAATCGCTGAAGACCTCAAGGCCAGAGGCTTCAATGCGGCGGCCTTGAACGGAGACATTGCCCAAAAGCAGCGTGAACTGACAGTGGCTCAGTTGAAGCAAGGCAAGGTCGATATCCTGGTGGCCACAGATGTGGCAGCACGCGGCCTCGATGTGGATCGCATCAGCCATGTGATCAATTACGACATCCCGTACGACACGGAGTCCTACATCCACCGCATCGGCCGCACCGGCCGTGCCGGCCGAAGCGGACAGGCCGTTCTCTTTGTCAGCCCCAAGGAATCGCATCTGCTTCGGGCCATTGAGCGTTTGACGCGTCAGCCCATTGAAAAGATGCAAATGCCTTCGATCAAGGCCATCAATGAACAGCGCATCGCGCGTTTTAAACAGCGCATCACAGAGACGCTGGCCAATGAAGATCTCTCCCTGTACGTGGACCTGATCGCTCAGTACCAGCTGGACCATGAGGTGTCACCCCTGACCATTGCTGCGGCCCTGGCGCATCAGCATCAGGGCAATACCCCCCTGCTCTTAAAGGAAGATCCCAAACCCAAGAAGTCGGCCAGAGAGGACCGCTCTGAACGACCCGAACGATCTCCTCACAAATTTGAAAAACGGGCAAAATCCAGGCGTCCAATTGCCGGCATGGAACGGTACCGCATTGAGCTGGGCATGACGCATGGGGCGCAACCCAAACACATTGTGGCTGCCATATCCAATGACGCAGGTCTGCACAGTCGCGACATCGGGACCATCCAGATCAACGATCGCTTCAGCTTTATTGACCTGCCCGAAGGCATGCCCAGAGAATTGTTCCGCTCTTTAAAGCGAACCACGGTGTATGGCAGACGCCTGAAGATCAGCCGTCTCAATGGCTAAAAAAACACGAGGCTCAATCCGCATTGGATTGAGCCTCGTGTTTTTGGTTTTTGGGTTTTAGGGGCTAGCTTTTTCTCAGCAGCGCCTGGGCCAGCGATCGAACGGCATGTTTGCGATCCACGTCTTTCACACCGAACATGATGCTGATCTCTGAGGATCCCTGGTTGATCATTTCGAGGTTCACCCCTGCGTCTGCCAGTGCACCGCTCGCCTTGGCAGCCACACCCACGGCATAACGCATGCCCTCACCCACGATCATGATCAAGGCCAGACCGTGTTCGATGGTCACATCATCCACCCCCAATTCAGTCTTGATACGATTCAGCACATGCTCTTCCTTTTCATGCGTAAACGGAGCGCTCTGAAGAATCACGGACATATCGTCAATGCCTGTAGGACAGTGTTCAAAAGACAGGCCTTCTTCTTCCAGAATCTGGAGTAATCGGCGACCAAAACCGAGCTCTCGGTTCATCATGTACTTACTCAATGAGATGGCGCTGAACCCCGATGCACTGGCAATACCGGTGATCTCGCCATGCGTATATTTTCGTTCAGGCACAATCAGAGTGCCTGGTGCATCCGGCCGATTCGTGTTCTTTATACAGATAGGGACATTGGCATGCACGGCAGGAATGATGGCTTCATCATGAAACACGCCAAATCCGGCGTAGGCCAGTTCCCTCATCTCACGATACGTCAGCAGGGAAATGGCAGGGGCATCCGGTTTGATGCGCGGGTCCACGGCATACACGGAATCCACGTCCGTGAAGTTCTCATACACGTCGGCCTTGACAGCCGCAGCCAGAATCGCCCCTGTGATATCAGATCCGCCCCGTGGGAATGTGGCGACCTCACCCTGCTTGGTGTAGCCGAAAAAGCCGGGAAATATCGCAATCTCCGTCACCTCTTTAAGTGAGGCCAACCGATCAAGTGACTCCGGCAGCACCTGGGCATTGCCAAAATCATCACTCAACAGCATGCCCGCCTCCTTGGGATTCACATACCTGGCCTTCACGCCCTGTTGATTGAACACCTGGGCAATGATCTTGGCATTGTTGTCTTCCCCTGAGGCCTTCATGGTGTCCATGAACTGGGCTTTTTTCGAAGACCGGCTGGCAATACGGGCCTCAAGGTCTTCTCGGATCTGCTGGACAATGTCACTGCCCAATCCCAGGTCTTTCTGGATTTCGGCATAGCGCTGCACCACGGCCTCCAGTTCTCCTGCGTACTCGCGACCCGCCAGCACGGAGTCCGCCAAGCCAATCAGGAGGTCCGTGACCTTGGTATCCTTGTCATGACGTTTCCCTGGCGCAGACACCACCACAATGCGACGGTCTGCATCATGCTTGACAATGTCAAGGACCTTCAAAATCTGCTGGGCATTGGCCAGCGAAGAACCACCGAATTTAACTACTTTCATGCTATTCCCTTGTGTTTGCAAATTCATTTACCGTGAAGAGCTCTTGATAAAATACTCCATGAGCTCGTGACCTTTTTCAATTCTAAAACCGCTCTCCCTGGCACTGGTCTCACTGAATGGCTTTGACATGATCGGTTTGATGCCTGTGCCTGCCATGGCAAAGGGCACGGGATCGGACGTATGGGCACCCGTCATCACCGGTGTGGGATGATCCGGCAAGACCATCACACGCCACTGATCATACTGCTTTATCGCCTGCACCACGGGCCCGACAATCTCCTTATCAATGCGTTCTATGGCCTTGACCTTGATGGGTGCATTGCCCTGATGGCCCGCCTCATCCGGGCCTTCGATATGCACAAACACAAAATCATGGGTCTTGAGCGCCTCAATGGCGGCCTGGGCCTTTCCCGCGTAATTGGTGTCATAAAAACCCGTGGCGCCCTCCACTTCAATCAAGTCGAACCCCACCAGTTTGGCCAATCCCCGCACCAGATCCACCGCGGTAATGGCAGCCCCTGTCAATCCAAACTGCTTTTTGAAGCTGTCCATCATGGTCTTGCGTCCCTGCCCCCACAACCAGATCGAACTGACCGCATTCTCACCCAGATCCTGCCGGATTTTATTAATGGCGTGGTCTTCGAACAGGCCCATGGACTGCTGAATCAGGTCCTTGAGCAGATCCGCCCCCTTGCCGCGAGGCAGCAGTTTCTCCACGGCCTTGCCAATATGGTCATGAGGCGGATACGTATAACAGTCAAAGTCGATGCCGCGACACACCATGAGATGACGATAACTCACACCTGTATAAAACTCCAGGCGATCATCCTTGATGTGCTGCGACAACTCGTGAATCAGGGTCTGGGCTTCAGGTGTTGAAATATGGCCGGCACTGTGGTCCGCCATCTTACCGTCCGACAGGGTCACGAGGTTGCAGCGAAACACCCAGTCTGCCAGGCCCAGGGGAATGTCCTGAGCCACGGCTTCAATGGGCGCCCTGCCCGTATAGTAGGTCGCCGGATCATAGCCGAGCAGACTCATTTGAGCCACGTCACTGCCTGGTTCGAAGCCGTTCGGGATGGTTTGTACGAGACCCAGACGCCCTTCCATACTGATGGCATCCATATGGGGCGTGTGCGCCGCTTCAATCGCGGTCTTACCGTCAAATTGTTCCAGAGGTTCATCTGCCGCACCGTCCGGCAGGATAAGCACATATTTTGCTGTCATAAGTTACCGTTCCGTCTCTATCAAGGTCCGCCCACGAGCCTGGCTCAGAGGCGCAGAGCCTGGACCCAGAATGTAATCCAGGGACCTAGGCCTCACGATCCTCAGGAATGTCCACAATGCGAATGCAGCGGGGTTGACCTGTGATCACCTCTGAATCCGTTAAATCCTTGAGCGCACCCCGCATGTTCTTTTCCTGTGTCTCGTGCGTGGTCATCACCACAGGCACGCACGCATGGGGCGACTTGGCTTCATGCTGCAATGCCCCTGAAATGCTGATCTCATGATCCGCCAGAATTCGCGTACAGGTCGCCATCACACCGGGATGGTCCTTGGCCATCACGCGAATATAGAAACGGCACACACAATCATCCATGGGCTCTATCCTGTCACCAGCCTCGGTCTTGGGCAAGATCCGGGTGTGCTCAAACGTACGACAGGCATTGCCCGTTGCCACGTCAATCACATCGGCCACCACGGCACTGGCCGTGGGCATCATGCCTGCGCCGCGGCCATAAAACATGACCTCTCCCACAGCATGGCCAAATACGGACACAGCATTAAACGGGCCGTCCACACGGGCCAATGCACAGTCGTTCAGGATGAAGGCCGGGTGCACGCGCAGCGAAATCTTGCCCTCGGTCGTCTTCTGACCAATGGCCAGGAGTTTCAGGCAGTACCCCAGTTCCTGACCGTAACGAATATCATCGATGGAAATATTCTCGATCCCTTCTCGATAAATATCGTTCAGGGTAATTTCGACACCAAAGGCCAGAGACCCCATGATGGCCAACTTGTGCGTGCTGTCGCCCCCATTGATATCCAGCGTGGGGTCCGCTTCAGCATAGCCCTTTTCCTGAGCCTGCGCCAGGGTCTCTGAAAAGCCGGTCCCCCGGAGACTCATATTGGACAGGATGTAATTACACGTGCCATTGACAATCCCGAAAATACCCTGAATGTCATTGGCCGCAAGTCCCGTGCGAAGGGCTGAGATAATTGGAATACCGCCGGCACAACTCGCCTCAAAGGCAATACACCGCTTCATCTGACGAGCCACCTGATACAACTCCGCCCCGTGCTCGGCCAACAGGGCCTTATTGGCAGTGACCACGTGCTTCCCGGCTCTGAGCAGGTCAAGTTGCAGCGTCCTGGCGTACTCCGTACCGCCGATCAATACCACCGCAATCTCAATGCGTTCATCGGCCAGCAGAACCTGAATATCATCGGTGAGAATCCCTTCCGGCAATGTCACGGAACGAGGTGTCTCGAGATCCAGGTCCACCACGCAAGCCAGGTTCAGACGAAACCCGGTTTTGCTGCAAATGGCATCACCCTGTTCCAGGATCAGCTTTGCCACACCGGTCCCGACCGTGCCAAATCCCACCAATCCCACATGGACCACATTGTCATTCATGATTCAAAACCTTCCCGGATATTATTGTAGACCCGCATGACGATTCGGCCTTGTCCTTGTTTTCTTGTGTCCAGGCTCCGACAGGCCGAGACCACCAGGTTAAATAGTGGATAATCAACCCGATTACGGGCATTGGGTCAAGGTAAAAATGGGAGGATAAACCAAATAAGAAGCACGATTTATCACATCTGAACACCGGAATCAGGGTAGGACAAAAAGCCCAAAAGGGTGGATCTCAGCAGGACTCCGTGCGGATTCCATGCATGACAACTCAACTGGCCTGGATGATCTCTTCCACGGCCCGATCCTGGGTATCACTGAGCGATGCAAAGCCTTGCTGATTCTTTATAGGCATATGGATCACAAAGGCCGTGCCCTTGTCAACCTCGCTCTGAACCTCGATACGACCGTTGTGCGCCTCGACAATCCGATGCACAATGGCCAGGCCAAGACCTGTGCCGGTAATCTGTTTCCCGGGTCGGTTCACGCGATAGAATCGATCAAAAACCTTGGCGAGATCTTCTTTGGGAATTCCCAGTCCCGTGTCTTTGACCGTGAGAACAAACTCGTTCCCTGTACACTTTGCCCCCACCATGACTTGGCCGTTTTCAGGGGTAAATTTGATGGCATTACTGGTCAGATTGGTCAGCGCCTGAATCATACGATCAGAATCGAACACAGCCATTGGCGCATCCGGCTGTATTTCAAGGGTCATATGCACATTGAATTTTTTCGCCAGGGGCATCATCGTATGGTACACTTCTTCCACGGTCTGAATGAGATTCCCTTCTGCCATCTGGAAGACCATCTTGCCTGCGCCCAGTTTCTGGAAATCCAGAACATCATTGATCAGACGCCACAAACGATCAATGTTTCTCCTGGCCACACCCAGAAAGTGCTTTTGGTCGTTGTTGATGTTTCCTGCGACCTCATCCAGCACAATCATCACGGCCTCCTTCATGGCGGCCAGGGGTGTCCTTAGTTCGTGTGATACCGTGGAAATAAACTGAGACTTGATCTCCATGGTGTCTCTCAATTCACGTTCTGCATGCACGCGATCGGTGATGTCATTGATGGCCGCCACCACACAGTGATCGCCGTCAATCGTCACGACTTCGGTACTGAGAGATAACCAGGGAGTGACGACCTTGCCATTGACGTTCAATTGCGGATTCAACTCGACGCCATGAATGGATCTATTTTCATCCAACGAGGTCCTGATGGTCCCAAAGAACTGGCAATGCATACATGAGGGGCTATCACCGCATCGCATTGATCCGTTTTTGGGCGTCTTGGAAGCATTCACACAGCCCATCACATAGCCGGGGTGCTGATTGATAATATCCACATATTCCTTGAATGCCATGGCCCGGGCCGCGTCATTGGCGCGACGCACCCGCATGTTCGAGCCAATCAACAACATGCCAATGGGCGCAGCATCAAAAATCGCTTCCAGGTTCTTTTGCTTTCGATTGAGTATTTCATGAACGCGCTTGCGCTCAGAAATATCCACATCAACCCCACGGTAGCCCAGCAACTCTCCCCGTTCGTCCAGCAAAGGGACACCGCTCTTTGACAGCCACACCGTATTCCCATTGATATCCTGTATCTTTGTCTCAAATTGTCGGAATCGATCCTTTCGGGCAAAGACTTCGAACGATTTCTTTTTGAGGCTTTCACGCTGGTCCGGAGCAAAGAGATCATAGAAATAGGTTTTGTCCAGCAGGTCCTGGATCTTGTACCCGAGAATTTTTTCGACCACAGGACTGACATAGGTAAACAAACCCTGGGCGTCCACTTCCCAGATCCACTCCTGCGCATTCTCCACCACCTGCCGGAATCGTTCTTCAGATTTGAGGAGTGCCAGTTCCGCCTGTTTCCGTTCAGTGACATCACGAAAACTCAACACCTGTCCAGTGACTTGCTCTGCCACATACTGGGGCTTGGAAAACTGTTCATAGATCCTGCCATCCTTAAAAACAAGAATCCCATGGGTTTCCGCCATAGGTGGCGTCCGGGACGTACCGGTCGTTTTGAGATCGTGGAGAAAAGCCCCTCCCTCCAGGAGCTGTTCATCCATCATGGTCACCAAATCGCCAAAACATGTCTTGGCCAGCGTCTCCTCGGACACCCCCCACATGGACGAAAATTTCTGATTGTACACCGTAAAGCGGCCTTCATTATCCACGGCCAGCAATCCATCCGCTGTGGATTCCAGGGTGGCATGCAGCAGGGCGCAGGATTGGTCGAGTTGTTTTTCCGCTTCCTTGCGTTCTGTAATATCTCGAATGACACCAATGGACCCGGCCATACGATCTTCAGCGTCCTTGAGCACTGTCAAGGAGATATCCACGTCAATGAGCTTTCCTGTCTTTTTGAGCATGCGGGTCTCAAGATGGTGCTGCATCCCCTTGAGACGCACATTCTGGTCACATATTTTCTGCCACTCCTGGTCCGGATAGAAGGCCTTAATGGGACGCAGATAGAGATCTTCTTCAGTCATTTCCAGAAGATCGGCCGTAAACTGGTTCCAGGAAATGAGTTGTCCCTCTGCATTGGCCAGCATGATGGCCACCGCAGAGTTCTCAAAAATGACGCGATAATTGGCCTCTGCCTCCTGCAGTTTATTCTCAGCCCTTTTTCGCTCCACGGCATAGCGAATGGCACGCACGAGGATCGGGCCATCGACCTGACCTTTAATCAAATAGTCCTGGGCGCCCAGCTGAACCGCTTGAATGGCAATCGCCTCATCATCCTGCCCGCTCATGATGATGACAGGCACGTGAGGCGCCACGCTATGAAGCTTCTCAACGACATTCGTGCCCACACTGTCGGGCAATCCCAAGTCTGAAAGAACCACATCAAACGTTTCAGACTGAACCATGTCCAGGGCGTCTTTCAGCAAACCGACTGACTTCACGACAGACACAGACAAGGTGGACAGCGTCAGCAAGCGCTCCAACAGTTTTTTATCCACCACATCATCTTCGATGATGAGGATTCTTAAACCCTTGTCATGATTCTCGCTCACTGTGTACTCCTCTGTCTCACGCATGTCTGAAGCCAATGACACCCTGCACAACATCGGGCATCTTTAATTGTCCTCTCCGATATTCAGGGCTGTTTGAACCTTCTCCATCAATTCCGAAAAATTAAATGGTTTTGTGACATAATCAGAAATACCGTATTGAGAGGCCGCCGCAACATCCCGTGGCTCACTGATGGCAGTGACCATAATGACGGGGATATGTTTCAGGGCCGGATTGGACCGCAGCTGCATCAACATCTGGTGGCCGTCCATTTGCGGCATATTGGTATCCAGAAGGATCAGATCAGGCATTTCAGCCTCGGCTTGCGCCAATCCCTCCACACCATTGCTGGCCGTGATCACATCACAGTCAGAAAATTTCAACCGATATTCAACTGTGCTGCGCAGATCAGGCTCATCATCCACGACAAGAATTTTCGGCTTCGTGACTTTTTTCCTGGTTTTGAATAGTCCTAACATATTGTCACCTCTGTCACCTTCTTAACCTACATCATTACGGACATTTCTACTGTCATACGCGGGCTCGATCAGGCCATCGTGCGGTTCCCGGGTCCACCGATTCACCACACACTGCGAGCCACCGACAAAACGGACGAACGCCATACACCGTAAACACGGGATCGCTTTCGGGGGCACACTTTACTTCGTTAACGTTTCTGGCAGACTCAGGGCGCCTGTCACAGGCGCCTTCTCCAGCAACTCATCATAGTGATTGATCACCTTTTGCGGCACTGACTCACCCTTATAAATGTGCGGGGCCAAGAGCACCACAAGCTCTGAATTTGACACAATATCATGCCGGGTCCGGAACAGATTGCCCAGCACCGGCAGATCGCCCAGCAACGGTATCTTGGTCACCTGAACGGTTTTCTCCCGGCGGCGCAAGCCCCCCATGATCACGACCTGACCATCCTGCAGCAGCAGTGACGTATCTTCTCGACGGCTGTCGATCACCGGAACACCGGCCAGACTTTCACCGGTCCTCACGCTCTGTTCAATGTCGACACTCAAAAATATTTCACCATCGTCCGCCAGCACCGCCGTGACTTGAAGCGTCACCCCCACCTCCTTGAAGCTTGTGGATGTCATGGAGCCGCCCTGGGATGTGGTATTCAATTCTTCATAGGGAATCTGTTCCGCCGCCAGGATCGTGGCGGTTTTACCGCTGAGCACCAGCGCCCGTGGACTGGCAATGACCTGCACGTCCCGACGGGTCTGAATGGCACTCACCAGGGCGTTGACCGATCCATTGACCACACTGAGTGCCCCACCCAGGTAGGTGGGATCAAATCCTGCACCCACCCCCACACGTTTGTTCGTATCAAATGGGATGGTCGTCTCAGTGCCATCGGCATTGTAAGCCCCACCGGTTCGAATGCGATAATCCGTGGACACACCATTCCAGTTGATTCCGATTTCCCTGTCATCGCCCAGACGGACATCCAACAGCACCACCTCCACCATGATTTGCGGAGGCGTTTTATCCGCCTTTTGGATTTCACTCACAATCTTGGCCACATTCTCCCGGGTATCGCAGAGGATCACCGTATTGGTGATGTCATTGGCAGCGACGCTCCCATATTGGCTCAGCATTTTCGACAACACCTGGACCATGTTGTTGGCCTGCAGAAATCTCAGGTTTACCGTGGCAACGACGAGTCCCGGGGTCTTTGTGTCCAGCGCAGCGGCCTCTTTGGCAATCTCTTTCAGATTTCTTGGCACGTCGCAGACCACAATCGAATTGGATCTTTCCACCACGGAGATCGTTCCATACGTGGACAACATCGCGGTCAGGGCCGCCTTGGCACTGACCACATCAATATGTTCAAAGGTGATGGGCAGGGCCTGAATACCGGCCGTCGGCTGATCCAGTTTACCGATCTCCTTGAGCATGGCCTCCACATTGATCTTGGTATCACACAGGATCATGCCATTGGTCTTTTGCACGGTGACAATACGCCCCTGGGCAGATGACATGCTCGACACAGCCCCTTCCACCGCATTGGCGTCCATGTACGTCAGGGCAACATATTGGAGCGTCAGGGACTCAATGGGACGATCCGCCTTTTTGATCTCGGCCACAATTTTCGTGATGTTTTCCGGGGTATCAAACACGATCAGCGAGTTGCCGCTTTCCCTGGGCACAATCTTTCCGATCTCGGAACAGAGACACGAAAAGGCCTGACTGACCGTGACCGCATCCACATATTCCAGCTTGATGGTTTCCACGGACAGTTCGGGCGTGCTGAATTCAGCCGCGTCCAATCCCTCGCCCCCTCGGGTGGCTGCATACTGTTGTTTTTTCAGCACCGAGGCAAACGGATTATCCTCCGACTGGCCGTTGGCAGGTGATTGAGCCAGAACCGATCCCACACAGCACGCCCCCAGGGTCATGAAGGTGGCCATCCAAATCCATATTTTTGCATGCGTATTCATCATAAGACAACCTCTTTTTTCTTCTCCTGCAGGACTAAGAGCTTGATCGTAATATCGCATTTCAACACCCTCTCCTGATTATTCATCATCTCAATATCCACCGATGTCAACCAGACTTGGTGGTCCTGATGTTGAAGCGCATCCATGAATAATGCCAGTTGATTGTATTCACCCAACACCGACAGGGTCGTTTCAACGGATTGTACATAGGTGGGATCCGATATTTCTCCAATCACGATCTGGCTTTTGTCCGAAGACGAATCCATCTTGGCAATCGAGCAGGTAAATTCCTCTGCCAATGTCTCAAGACTGGCCAGAAACACCTTCTTTTGTTCCGCACTGAAGACCGTAAAACCGATGACATCGAACTGTTGCCTCACATCTTCCAAGACCTTTTTTCGACCCACCAGCGTATTGCTGATATCGACCTGCTTCTCGATCATCTTGTCAATCGCCGGTTCGTAGTTTTGAACGGCCTGTAAATACTGAAGGTGCGGTGACACAATGGCCCCATACAAGGCCACAATACAGACGACCAGACAGGCGGCATAGACCGCAAGTCTTGAAGATTTATCCAGTTGTGTCATCCTGTCAATCAGCACGTTCAAATCCCTACCGTGGTCTTTAGCTGGCATTTAATTTCATACACATGGTGGCTATTGTACCCGCCTTTATGGTCCGTTTTGGCGAGATTGGCCGAGGCAATATTGACGGTCTGGCTCAGGCGAGTCACATAAGAAGTGACATCACTATAGGTCAGGGCCTTGCCTTGAATATAGACTTCATACTTATTCCGAGTATCCACGCTCGTCAAACAGACTCCCTTGGGCCTGCTGTTGTTGATATCGGAGAGTACACCGGGCCAGTTGACACTTTCCTGAGATGCCAGGATGCTTTTCAACTGCGTTGGGATCTTGCCCACCTGTTCAATCTGCGACTCCACTTCGCTCCGTGCCTTGACCACCTGGCCCACCGCACCCAGAGGTTTCTTGATCAGAATACGACTGTTGACTTTCTTTATGCTCGTCGCAATGCCAATGGTCGCGAGTGCCGAAAATAACATCATTACCGAGGCCGCAATCGCAGTCAGCAGCATCCCCTGCTTGACTTCTTTCTCTTCTCGAATCTGCATGGGCAGCAGATTGACCTTCGGCACCGCCGAATGGCTGGACAGGGCCTGCATGGCATAGCCAATGGCCCCGATGGAGACCTGGCTCCTGGGTATCTTTTGGGATATCTCCACCGGACAGTGAAGTTCCAGATTCTCGGACGTGATCACGTCGACGGATGTCTCGCCCATGGCCTCACATAATTGCATGCTGGCCGACTCCGGGAAAGAGGAGGCATCATCCGTCACCACATTGATTTTCCAGACATCACTGCGGTCCCCCACCTCCAACTCATAGTACTGCATAATCGTCTTGATCTTATTGGCCAGGAAGACGCCCCGCTGTTTGGCATCGTCCTTCACGGCCTCGAGACTGTGGGATCTAATAAAATGAAGTGCCCGATCCTGCCACACCGCCAAGCAGACCTGATCATTTTGAATCATGGCCAACACCACATTACACGCGGATTGATGGGCCAGTGTCCTGTCATACAGGGCCCTGATATAGGCCACCAGACTGGGCTCAACGGCCTGCACATCAAACCCCGCAGACTGGCACGCATTCACCGCAGATGCCACAGATTTATGATCGCCCACGGCCACAAACACACGCCTCGACTCCTCCGTGGAATCAAGGCTCCGATAGTCGCTGACCGTTTTTGCCCCAGCCAAATTCACATAGTGCTTGATTTCTTTCTGCACATACTGTCCCAGATTCATGGACACCTCATTGGGCACATCCATGATCTGCACCAGAGACCGAGGGGAATAAAGAGAAAGGGTGGCCGTCCTGGCTGAACCGCATGTACGCTTGAGATCATAGAAGATCTTTCTCAGACGTTTCGGGTCGCTGGTCAGGCCGTTCTTGATAAGGCTCTCCGGTATCGGTTGGCGAACTGCGCGTACCAGGTGTATCCCGTGCTTGTCCTGCCTGAGGCAGGCCAGGGCAACGGAGGAAGACGATAGCTCAAGGCCCACGGCCATTCTTGGTTTGAGCTTGATGTCAATTTTCTTTTTCATTGAATCTCAGTTCCGGTCATTCGCAGTGTGGCAATTAGTCTTCATTGATCCTCAACGCGCCCAGGCGAATCTCGTGGGGCGGCGATAAAAAGAACGCCGTATATTCAGCCGACACCACACAGGTAAATCCCTGCGATGAGGTCCCTGCGGCCTCAATGTCACCCTGTTTAATGGTGACCGAATAGGTCCCGCCATTAAATGTCTTGTCTGAAAACCCGTCATCCCATTCCGAATCCAACCGCAATTGTGCCACGGCATCGTTGAGACCGGCCAGGGCCGTCATTCGGGCTTCCGCAGCATACACCTGATTCTGCATGATCTGGATATCCAGTGTAGACACTTCAAGTATGCCCATCACCACCGCAGACAACAATGCCACGATAAAGATCGCAATGAGCAGTACCGTGCCTGCCTGCCGGTGTCGCTTTCGCCAGTGATCTGTCAAAACACGCATAAATCCATCTTTCACAAACTGACAGCGTCAAACGCCTCTTTCCAAAACAAACCTTGGGCGCTATATCGACATTCTTTGAGAGGAAATGAATCTGGAAATGAATAAAAACAGTTCACACACGTATGAGAAGGTCCGTTAACAACGCAGTCAGGACCGGACACTGCCCCCTGATCCCTGACCCCTGATAAAGATCCCTGACCCCTGATCCCTGACCCCTGATAAAGACCCCTGACCCCTGATCCCTGATAAAGATCCCTGATCAAGATCTCTTGGCCACCAGGGTGGTCAGGGTCACCAGGACCTCATCCGAAGTCAGATTGTTGTCCCCGTCGCGGTCAAATCCTACAGACACAGACAGGGTCTTCAGGGAGGGATCCTCATCATCGGACACATTGCAGAGATAATCGGTGGCCAGAGATAGCCCGCTTTCATCACGACTTGAATTGAAATCATAAACCGTACAGGCCTGAATCTCACTGAGTTTGCCTTGAGCCAGGGCCAGGCTCCTGGTCTTTCTTTCCACGGCCCGACCGGTCACCTGAGCCGAGGTCATGGCTCTCAATATGGGCACGATTGCCACAAGCAGCAATGACGAGGCCACCACAACCTCCACAATCGTGATGCCGGCTTGTCGTCTGGTCTTGGCCTGTATCAGGTTCATACATCAATCTTTCGTTAGAATCACGGTGCCTGTGGCAGCCACAAACGAAATCGTATAGGACTTGGTGCCATACGAGACTGTAATTTCAGTGCCCTGCCCCTTGGTCAGATTTCCCATAGGCCCAAAACTATACTTCAGGCCGCCAGCAGTCACCGTGGCATGCTCATTAAATGTGTGGGTGTCCACAATCTCATGTGAGTCCAGATTGTCAATGCGATATCCCGCAGTGACCCCTGTATTCTCCATGACCATTTCATACCCTTTGCTATTGATGGCCGCATCACGGAGGGCCATCGACTGGATGCGCCTCAAGTCAGTCACAAGCCTTCGAGCCTCGACTTCAGACTCCTTTTGAAAGATGGCGTCAAATGGCAGCCTTGGAACGGTCACGGCAGTGATGACGCCCAGAATCAGGACCACCACCACAATCTCTACAAAGGTAAAGCCCTTTTTTCTCATGACACCACTCAATAAGCAAAGCGAGGATGACTCAACCGGGCCATCCTCGCAGTTTTCTCTTGCTTTAAACATACTGGCCATCCTCCGACCAGAGACCCTATCGTCTTAGTGCGAATGTGCAACCACACGGTGACTATCTGCATCCCAGGCATAGGCTGTGCCAAGAGGACACGTAGGGGCTCCGTCAGGGAAGTAATCTTCACTGCCTGTCAGGTCAGCCAGGGCATCGGGCCATGAACCGACTGTGGCATAATACAATTCCAACTGGGAATTGATCAGGTCGATATTGGCGCTGCAGGCATTTGCCTTTGCGGTTTGTGTACTTGTACTGATTCTGGGAATGGCCACAAAGGCCAATGCGCCAAGAATCAGAACCACCACCATCAATTCGACCAAAGTAAAACCTAACTGTCTCTTGCACCTCATTGTGTACTCCTTTCGCTCAGTATTTGTTAATATCGCCAAAACGATTTATAATGTTAGTGCCTGTATCGACATGGCACTTAAGACACTTAATCAGTTTATTTAAAACCTACTTCAGATGATTCATATAGTCGATCATGGGCAGATACACGGCCAATAATATGGTACCGATCAAAGACCCCATGGTGACTGTCAGGATGGGTTCCAGTTTGACCAGCAGGCTGCTGATAATGCGGTCTATATCCTTGTCCACGAACTCGGACCCCTTGATCAGCATCTCAGGCAATCGCCCTGCCTGCTCCCCGGAATCCGCCATGTGAATGATGATCGAAGGAAATATGTCATGCGATCCGAATGCCTTGGCCACGGCCGTACCGGCCTGGATCTCATCCTTTAATGTCTCTGTGATTTGAGACATGTGCGCATTGGCCGCCACCTGCGTGGCCACATCCAAGGCCTCCACCAGGGGGACGCCCACGGAAACCAGTGTGGCAAAGGTTCGATTAAAACGGGAAACCACCACCAGCCTATTCAGTTTGCCAAAATAGGGCAGTCGAAGTTTCAGGGTATCGACCCGTAGTCTATTGTTCGGAGCTTTCACCCAGTGCCTGATCCCAAAGACAAGGATCAGTATCCCGGCTATGATCAGATACCACCAATTGTGAAACAGGGAGCTCACCATCACCAGAAACTGAGTCGGCCCGGGCAGCGGCACATTCATACGCGTGTAGATCTTGGAAAACATGGGAACCACAAACATGATCAGGGCCGAAACCACCACCCCGCAGACACAGACCACGACCGTGGGATAGGTAAAGGCATGTTTCACCTTTTGATGGATCTGCATCTTGTTTTCAAGATACTGGGCCGTCATGTTCAGTACATTGCTGAGTTCACCGCTCGATTCTCCGGCCTCGATCATGCCCAGAAAATACGAGGAAAAGATCTGTTCGTACGGCTCAAAGCCCTTCCTGAGCGTGGCACCGGACGTCACTCTTTCTCGGACATCGGCAATGATATCCTTCAGTTGAAGATTTTCGGCCTGTTCTTGAAGGACCTCAAGGCAGTGCATCACGCCCAGCCCGGCAGAATACATCCCTGCGAACTTGAATGTGAATTCTACCACCTCGGCCTGAGTCACGCGCTTAGACGTACCCTGACGCTTCTTCTTCTTGTGCGCCTGAACCAGTGAATAGCCCATCTTCTGGAGCTCATCCCGCACATCACTCACAGTGAGTGCATTGTCGATGGTCCCACTGAACTTTTGACCCTGATGATCTTTGGCTGTATAGGTATAGGTTGGCATAATGATTCACGGTTTCAAAATGTTAATGATTCATATCGACGATTCGGCTGACTTCTTCCAGGGTCGTGCTTCTGTTCAACACATCGGTAATCGCACTTTGCCCCAGGGTCATCATACCGTCTGACATGGCCTGGCGTTTAATCGCATCATCGCTGCCTCCGTCCACAATCAGATCCTTGATCTTCGGGGACACAGGCAGAATTTCGTAGATGCTCTTACGTCCCTTAAATCCCGTCTGGTAGCAATCGTTGCATCCGACACTCCGGGCCAATTCCGGCAGCGTGTCAGGCGTGCTCTGCCCCAAGAGGCGGCAGGCCTCTTCCTCACTGGCCGTATAGGATTCACAGCACTTCGGGCACACACATCGCACCAGTCGCTGGGCCACGGTGCCAATCAAGGCGGATCCCACGAGAAACGGGGCCACGCCAATATTGACCAACCGGGAAAAGGCCCCTGCGGCATCATTGGTATGCAGCGTACTCAACACCAGATGGCCGGTTAATGCCGCACTCACCGCAATTTCGGCGGTTTCCAGATCACGGATCTCACCAATCAGAATCACATCCGGGTCCTGCCTGAGAATACTCTTCAAGGCGGACGCAAAGGTCAAACCGGCCACAGGCCGTGTCTGCACCTGGGTCACACCATTGAGCCGGTATTCCACGGGATCCTCCACAGTGATCACATTTCTCTTGGGCGTGCTCACGAGTTGAAGCAGGGAATAGAGCGTGGTGGTCTTACCGCTGCCTGTCGGGCCTGTCATCAGCAGCATACCATAGGGGTTGGACACCAGTTTCCGCAGTTTTTTATTGCTTTCCGTATCCAGTACGACGGAGTCAATGTCCCATTTCTGGGCATCTTTATCGAGGACACGAATCACGATTTTTTCTCCCCCCACAGAAGGGAGAGTCGACACGCGTAAATCGTACTCATGGCCCATGTGATTCACGGAAATATGACCGTCCTGAGGTACTCGCTTTTCGGCAATGTCCATACCGGCCTTGATCTTGATATGGGAAGTCACCTCATTCTGTACAGAGGCAGGGACGGTCAGGGTCTGCTGCAGCATACCATCCACGCGGTAGCGCACTCGCGTCCCTGCGGCCTGAGGCTCGATATGGACATCACTGGCCAGCGCATCAATGGCCCCGCGTACAATGGACGTCACCAGTTTGGTGATCGGATTGGACACCTCTCCGAACATCAGTGTCTGACCATCTGCCTTGGCGCCGGCTTCATTTTCTTTAAGCCGCATGGCCACAATAGCCTGTTTCGTCTCATTGGCCACATCGAATTGGCATTGAATCGCCAGACGAATGGCATCGTATGTCGCAGCCACAGGCACAACTTGATAGCCGGTCTTGATCTCAATCAGGTCCCTGGCCATCAGGTCCATGGGTGAGGACATGGCCACAAACAACTGGTCGTTTTCGACCTTGATTGGAATCAGGGTATGCCGGTCCGCCAGTTCAAAGGGAACCAGATGCGCCACCACCTGTTCAATGGAATCCGGTTCCAGAGTAATGAAATCAATACCATGACTGACAGCCAACACCTTGAGAAACTGATCCTCAGTCAGGTACGATTGACCCTTGAGGATGGACAGCACGCTATGCCCTGTTTTCAAGTGCTCCTGGACCACCTCCTCCAGGGCCTGCTTGCTGAGCATGTCCTCCTGCTCCAAAAATGCAATAGTCGAGTCTTGTGTATCTATCATGCGTAGGGCATCCTTATCATAAATCAGTAACAACACCCTATCGTCATACAAACATGCGGACTTTATGAAAAGATGGCTGTCCGGGGTCCACCCTGATACGGAGTTTAAAGCCGTGCCCCTAATGTCGCAGTGTTAAGTGACCGACACATCTGAGAAGAAATGCCAACATCGGGTTTCGTCCTTGGATCATGAAGAACGTCTATGACCGGATACAGACACCATAAACAGCATCAGAACCGTTGTCATACAGGCACCACACTCGTGGAGTTGGTGATGGCCATCTCCATGATGGCCATTATCTTGACAACCCTGATCCCGCTGATCAGGAGTGTGAGACTCACTTGGGAAGCTTCCGAGAATAACGCTGAACGACTGCAGAACGGGCGTATTCTTGTGGACCATTTGTCCCTGTACCTGGCCTCTGCTGCCAGCATCGAAAGCGTCAGCAGTTCTGGTGACGTCCTCGGGTATCTCCAGTTTAAAGACTATGAGGACACGACATTCCGGTATGCTGTCAATGAATCAGGCTATGTTGAATATGGCGAACCCAATGCGATGAACGAGATAGCCGGTCCGGTCAGCCAGTTCCAATTGACCTGCTATGACGGCAATGACCTGTCAAGTCCCATAACGGATGTAAATGCCATGCGCTTGATTCACGTTGACGTGGCCTGTACCAGCAGCATTGAATCCGATCAAGACATGACATTTACCACCTCAATATTCATAAATACGGACCGCGCCCTGACCACGCCCTTCTTTGAAGGCTGGTGGTGTATGGATGACGACGGCGGTAAAATTGCCCTGGATTCCTCGGGCCACGGTCGTGACGGCACACTCATGAACATGCAGGGCAATGAATGGACCACCGGCGTGCTGGGCGGCGCACTGGAACTCAACGGCAGCGCAGACTATGTGGACCTGCCCATTGGGTCTGTCATTGAAACTGCCACGGATTGCACAGTGGCCGCGTGGGTCATGTGGTCCGGCCATGGTGACATATGGCAGCGCGTGTTTGATTTTGGCACTGGTACGACCAAGTACATGATGCTGACTGTGAACGATGGAAATGGCGAACCGCGATTCAGCATCACAGACTCCGGCAGCACCAATGATGACGATGTGGACGCACCCGATCCCCTGTCTGCGGATTGGCACCATATGGCAGTGACCATTGACAGCGCCAGCACCACCATCACACTGTACATTGACGGAGAGGCCGTTGCACAGAACACCTCCGCCCAGTATACTCCCAGTGACCTGGGTGAGACCACCCAGAATTGGCTGGGCAAATCACAGTATACTTACAATCCCAACTTTAACGGAATATTGGATGACGTGCGCCTCTACAGCCGCGCACTCTCTGCCGAGGAAATCAGTGATCTGGTGTCCGATGCTCATATGGTGATCTTCAAAGACTTCAAAGAAGCCAAACTCACCAAAAACAAGACATCTCTTAACATTCATACGCCCTGTAAAATACCGGGTACTGTGGTCCCTGTTTCCATGTTGGGATCGTGGACAACCGGCCTGACGCACACTGCGCCCTCCGGACAGAATCGCGTGCTGATCGTGACTGCCCACGCAGAAGCGTATGGCGCGGATGTCAAGCTGGACTCTATGACATATGGCGGGCAGGCCATGACCAAGGTGAGAGACGAGAGTAAATATAGTCCCACGGCGTACGCGTATGTGGTGGCCTATATGCTCGATGAAGCAGGCATTGCCGCTGCCACCAGCAACACCCTTGTGCCCACGTGGAACAGCCCGCCGGATTACGTGGGCTACAGCAGTGTCTTTCTAGAAAATGTGGATCAAATCACACCCATAGGCGACACTGAAAAGAAAGACACTGATTGGGAGTGGACCCTGTCTACCAATGAACTGGTAAACGATTGGGGCGATATGGCCATTCTGGCAGGCACGGCAGGGAATACAGGAACCTATTGGGTCAATAATGGATTCACAGAAGCATTAGAGTTGTCCATCACATCCAGTGATGGTGTGGTGGGGTATGTCTCGACCAATGGCAATGATGTCATACCAAGCATCTCGCACAGCAATCCATTTCTTCGTCAGGTACTGGTTGGCTTGGTGGTCAAGGTCCTGGACCCTGCGCCCATTACCTCGATAGAAGGAGATCTCCTGATCGCTGCAGTCGCCGTAGATGGACTGGAAACGATTTCCGCACCGTCCGGAGGCGGCTGGACACTCCTGTCCCATGGCGATGGCGCCGGCAAGATCACATTCGGCGTGTGGGCCAAGCTGGCCGCCGCCTCGGAACCAGCCTCTCATACCTTTACCTGGAACACAGATGAGCAGGCCTATGGCTGGATCATGCGGTTTCAAGGGCATGACCCGGCCAATCCGATTGACGTCATGGATTCCAAGGACCTTTGGGATGATTCCACACCGCCCTGCCCATCCGTGACCACCACAGTCAACCATGCCATGATCCTGCGTCTCGGAGGGTTTGACGAAGACGATATATATGTCGACGACACGGGATTATCCGGTCATACGACCATTACCATGGATACGAGCAAGTGGTCCAGTGAAGCAGCCTCAGGCGGCGCAGCATACATGTATCAACTGGAAGCAGGCAACACTGGCGCTGAAAGTTTTGTATTGAGTCGTAAAGAGGAATACCGCACTGTCACCCTGGCCATAGCACCGGCTCCACCCGCCAGCAGCGAGTAGGCACAACACACGCTCTGCCGAAAAACTTTCAAAGCTCAAAGGCCCGCGTCCATGCATCCACCGCCCGGCTGTTCTCAAGGTCCATTTTGAAGCACGGATAAAACTTTGTATACTTTGCGCGTGACACTCTAGCGATACACAACACATGAATCTATGGGGGAGTAGATGATGGTTTATAGCAAGATCGATTCCAATCAATCGCAAAGTATGCACCCGAGTCGCAGTCTCCGAAAGCGGTGGACTCCAGGTCCCTGTCGCATGGCCCTTTCCCTCGCAGTGATTGCCATCAGTCTGGGCCAACCTCTGGTGGCTTCTGCGGCCTTTACGAACTTAACAGCCTGGACCCAGGGCTCAGGCGATAAGGGGGTCTCCTGGACACCGATTGACAGCCAGGGCAATTCAGCCTCCTTCACCATCACGGCACGGTCTTCTGTGGACAACACGCAACCTTTCAATGCAAACGCCTCAGGCGATGTGGGCACTGCCTATGTCAGAGACTATAAAGGGACCGGCGTCAAGGATCTATGGTCCGAGGGATCAAGCGGCATCTCTGGTGGCGGTGGAGACAAAGATGAAGAATTGATCTTCACCTACGATGTACCAGTGTCCATGGACGGTCTCTTTGTGCAACTCAATGACGTTGACTTCGGCCATGGACTCAATGACAAGGATGATCCCGTGCTATTCATATCCCAGGCAGGGTCCGGCCTGTTCAGCACATTAACAGAAACGGACTTCAAGTCAGCCTTCACATTCACCGGCTACAAAAGAGGGCTACTGAATTTTGGGGCCCTTGCACCCCTGTTGAACT
This sequence comes from Phycisphaerae bacterium, assembly GCA_021736645.1. GTDB lineage: Bacteria > Planctomycetota > Phycisphaerae > Sedimentisphaerales > Anaerobacaceae > JAIPFM01. Next base: position 31,835 of record JAIPFM010000108.1, read on the forward strand.
ATACAGCCATCGACGGCTTCAAGATTCGCGAAACCCACGATCATATCTATGTCAGCGGCATTTCAGAAGCAAGCCCTATGCCGGTTCCAGCGCCCGGCGCCCTGGTGCTCGGCGGTCTTGGTGCAGTGATGGTCACCTGCATCCGAAGACGAAGGACTCAGGTGTGTGCATAAAATAATCGGACCTGCCCTCCGGTCATGAACACTCTGCCACATTTCCAGGCCTCGGACAGTTGTCATGGTGGGCGGTCACCCTGCCATAGAACCACACACACAGACATGGCCTTGCGATGCATTATAGGTCGCACATTCTGGACACAATCTCACCTCATACAGGCCAATGTCCGGGCAGAACTTTCCACTACAGTCACTTCCAATTTTCTCCGACATTACATTGTGAAATTCTTTAAGGCCCCAGGTCCAGGGGCCTTTTCTGTTCAATGTAATTTGGCTAAGGAGAAAATAAATGAACCAGACAAAGAAAAACATGGGTATCAGTGCAGGGCTTATTCTTTTCTGCACACTAATGATGGCATCGAATGCCTTGGCTATTACGCTCACGCAAACGATATATGGGTCCGTTTTTTGCTCTCAGGATGGTTCATCCATATTCATAGACGGAGCTCAAGTCTATGCCACGGACTGTCAGGGTCACCTTCTGGACGGCATAGCGTCTGAAGAAATCCCCTACCCAGCCACCACGGGCGTCACCTACTATGATAATTTAAACGGCGACCCATTTGTTGATCCCGGCTACTTTAAGCTCGTTATCCCTGCAGACATCAGGTATGTTCGACTGAGAGTGATCCTGTCGGATGGAACATACCGCACGACGGATTGCCTCGATACGGAGGAATATGCGGGAGAACTCCTGGAAATCGACGTGTACAATAAGGATACTGACTCCTGCGGCGGAAACGAGGGGTGCCAGCCGTGTCAGGGTAAAGTGACCCAATTGACTCTGCAGTACAGGGGCTCGGACGATGCCATCATCACCGTATTTAAGAAAAAGTCGAATGATCCAGTCTTCTCCGATACTGTTGAAGCTGGCGGTACTTTTGTGGTTAAGGACGAAGAGAACACGCTGGGCACAGAGATCTCTCTGTATGTGCCGGATAAGCCAACATATGATAAACGTGGAAATCTTATCGAACAATTCGTTATCACAACAATCCATACCAGTTGCTCACAACCGATAGGTCCGGGCATGGTCTTTGGTGATTTCCTGGTGCTGGGAGGCTATAGCCAGGATGGCGGCTTATTGTGTCCTCAAGAAGCCTCTGACAGTTGCGGGTGTGACGGCAAGGTCACCAGGCTGGTCCTGGAATACTCGGGCAGCACTGGTGACAACATTTCTGTGGTGCAGAAAGGTGGTACAGCCCAGGTCGTGAATCCGCAAATAGTAAACGGAAAATTACGGATCACGGTTCTTGGCGGAGACAAAAATTTGACGTTAGGTACAGAAATATCGGTTTTTGTGAACGGTAGTCTGGATACCAAGATCCACACGAGTTGCTCTCAGCCCATCGGTCCGGGCCTCGTTAGGGGCAGCTTTACGGTGATTGAAGGCCTCAGTTTGAAGGGCGGCCTGCTGTGTCCTGTACCTGCCGAATCAATGGTACTCAAGACTGAATCCACCACAAAAAAGAAACGCAAATAGCGAGGCAGGGCGGACGGCACAAGGCAGGATTCCCATCCTCCTTGTGCCGTGCTGCCTGTTTCGAAAACACCAGGTTTAGCGCACGCTGAAATAAAGGCTGTTAAACCGTTGAAAGTCAACCGGAATTGGAAATCGAATGGCAATGACATTCAGATATTCACGCGCTTGCCCGGCCCGCAGTCGAGCCTTCACCTTGGTTGAGCTGATGGTGGTGGTCCTCATTCTCGGTGCCCTGGCCTTTATGGCCATCCCCAGAATTGGCCAGAGTGTTTCCAATGCCAAGATCAATACCTGCAACGCCAACATCGAGATCATGAACAAACAGTTGGAACTCTTCAAGGCCCAGACAGGCAACTGGCCACAGAACTACAACAAGTTCAGTACCAACCTTGACTATTTTCCCGACGGTCCTCCCCAGTGTCCCTTTGGCACAGGCTATAAACTGGATACAGGCATTTATCGCATCATCGCCCATAATCACTGATCCGCACGTCCTGCGTCCTGCAGGTTTCTTTGCCCATTGGTTTCAAATGAGGTATACTCTGCGATTTATTGTTTGGGCAGTCGCAGAATAGACGAAATCAATGAGCCAAAAGAAGATCCATTCACATACGCTGGAGGTGCTGGAATACCAGACCATTCTGGAGATCTTATCGCATTACGCCTCCAGCGAACTGGGGCGACAGGCCGCTCTGGGGCTCACCCCCGTCACGGACAAACACTGGATACAGGCGCGCCTTGCAGAAACCTCTGAACTCAGGGCCCTGCTGGACCAGGGCGAACGTATCCCTCTGGCAGGTCTGTGTGATCTCAATACCCTGTTTGCCCACTTCGGCAAGAAGCAAACCCTGTTTGAGCCTGAAGAACTCCTGCAGATCTGCGATACTCTGGCTGCGGCCGGACGACTCAAACAGGTCTTCCAAGACCTCGATCCGGAGTCCTATGCACACCTCCATGCGCTGGGCGGCCGTCTCCAGGAATTCCATGATCTGGTCCGGGAAATCAACCGCTGCATTGACGGCAGAGAAGGCGTGCGTGATGAAGCCTCGGTCCAGCTGGGGGCCCTGCGGTCACGCATCTCATCGTTGGATGCGGCACTCCGCAAACAATTCAACCGTCTGGTCTCCAATCCACAGATTCGCAAGGCCATTGAGAACGACAACTTCATGATGCGCCACGGACGACCTGTAGTGGCCGTCAAATCGCACTACCGCATGCACCTCAGGGGCACGGTTCTGGACCGCTCCCACACAGGGGCCACACTCTACGTGGAGCCGGATGAACTGGTCGAACTCAGCAATGACCTGGAAGATGCCAGGTTCGCGGAAAAAAAGGAAGTGGATCGACTCCTGTGGCAACTGACGCACCAGGTACTTTCGCAACAGCCCGATATCCTGGCCACTGTCAGGACACTCGGTCTGATCGATCTGGCCTATGCCAAGGCACGCTTCAGTCAGGCCTATGTAATGAGCGCCCCGGACATCAATACCTACGTACAGCTTCGCGAGGCGCGTCACCCCCTGCTGCTGCAGTGGGCTGCTCAGCAGAAGGACTGCCCCGTCTCCGAACTGACTCAGGAGGTGGTACCCATTTCTCCCAGGCTGGGACAGGACTTTGACCTGCTCCTGATCACGGGCCCCAACACGGGCGGAAAAACCGTGCTCCTCAAGACCATTGGACTGTGCATCCTCATGGCCCAGAGCGGCATGCATATCCCGGCAGGTCCGGGCTCTCAGGTGGCCATCTATGATCAGGTCTTTGCAGACATCGGTGACGAGCAGAGCATCCAGCAGAGCCTGAGCACCTTTTCTGCGCACGTCCGACAGGTCATCCACATCCTGAAGCATGCGCACAAACAGACCCTTGTACTCCTCGATGAACTCGGTGCAGGCACGGACCCCACAGAGGGCGCGGCCCTGGCCACGGCCATCCTGGAGGCATTGATCAGTCAGGAAGCCCACACCGTGGCCACCACGCACCTGGGCGACCTCAAGTCCTTTGCCTATTCGCAGGCCCGAGCTGAAAATGCCTCCGTGCAGTTTAATGTGGACTCTCTTGAACCCACGTACAGACTGTTCATCGGGACACCGGGCAGCAGCAATGCCTTGATCATTGCACAGAAGCTGGGTATGGACCGCACCGTGATTTCACAGGCGCGTGCCCTGCTGGCCAAAAACCAGGATGGCTCTTCAGACCTCATCAATCAGGTACAAAAGACGCGAGAACTCGCGGAACGCAAGCGACGCAAGGCCCAGACCCTGCTCGACAGGGCCAAGTCCATGCGCTCCACAGCGGCCGAACGGTTGTCGGAAATCAACGATCAGGGCAAGCTGCTCGAACACCAGGCCAACCACGAAATCGATCAGACCATGCAGCAGATCCGAGACCTCATGGAGCAATTCCAACGCACCATGGACAATGCCCCGAAACCCTGGAATGAAAAGGCCCAGGCCCTCAAGAAAAAACTTCATGCACTGGCTGCCAGTACCCCCCTGGCCAAACGGCATCAGGCCTTTGTGGACAGCCTCAAAAAAGGGGACTCCGTGTACGCCATCCCCTTCAAGCGAATCGGCCTGGTGGATCGAATTCGCAGAAAACGGGAGCTCGTCATTGTCCTGGTCGAGGGGAAACACATCGAACTTGGATTTCATCAGATTGCCAGGCCTCAGTACCGGCTGTAGGTTCCAGGTTCACGGTTAAAAGGTTAACACAGGACTTCTTCAAAAAGCCCTGTAGCGTTCAGTTTTCAGTAAGCAGTATTCAGCAAAACAGGTTTAATGAAGCTGTATACTGTCATGCAAAAACTGAAAACTGGCTCAATTCATAACCGGGGTTTATTGGGTAACACGAGATACAAAAGATGAACACCCAATGTTCAACATAAAAACTGTGGAACGCAGCGATTTGCGCCCTTGGCCATTGATCATTCCTTGTTGGATATTGGATATTCGAGTATGGCAATAATTACCCAGAATTGAACCCTGTCTGAAAACTTAAAGTCTGAAAAACTTCAGCGATTCACCGTGAACCCTTTTAACCCCTAACCCCTTTTTAACCATGAACCGAACTTTTGCCCACTTGGCCAAAATATTACACATATTTTTCCCCTTGTCAGTATTTTTGTTTTGCGTTGCATGTAGTCAATGCGTAACATGAATACATAGGATGTTATGGATGATCTGCCTAGGATGGGCAATCAAGCAAAAGAATGGAGTCTTTGTTATGCAGTTTAACAGTCCTAGTTTCCTGTCCCCTGCAAAAAGCAACTCCTCTCCAAATTACGACAGGTGCTCACTATGGATAGATGGCCCTGTCCCTGCTTGCGGTCTAGTGCTTGCGTCACTACCCCCTACCCCCAGTTCCTCCATCTCCCCACAAAGGTAACGTGTGATCGCGGTTTGCGCTCTGCGCAGGCCAGTGAAAGAAAAGGTTTTCCGGAAAGGAGGTGTGACAACTGAATCTGTCCCAGGGTCTTGATTGAGTTCAAGGAAAGGAGGATCAAGAATGAAAAGGACGTCATTTCTTGTTCTTATCGCTTGTGTGATGACTCAGCAGATCGCCAGTGCCAGTCACCGTGTTCCTGCAAGGTACAGGGTGGGATATTCCATGCACGCTTTTAGCCATGACTATCCCTCAGGACTTGTGTCAGGCCGTATGCAGTATTCCCCGTATGCGTTTGGGGTCAACAATCCGGGACTTGTGGATGAGTACGTGCGTTATAGCCCGTATGCCTTCAGTCCCACACACAATGGTCTGATTTCCGATTACGGTCCGTGCACTAATTCGACGTGGCTTCAACCACGGGATCGAACTCTGAATCAGCAAAAACTGACCCAGGCCATTGAACAACTGGCACATTCAATTGACACCATGAAATCGTCCCGTCGGACCACTCACTCAGTCACGTATGGTGCGTACCCAGCAGTATTCGCCGGCAGTCAGACCGTGAACGTGCAAGACCTGAGATCCGACAATCCAAGACTTCTGATCAGGGCGCACCTCAATACCGTGATCCCTGGCCAGTATAAGGTGTCAAAACTATTGAGAGTGGATCAGGAAGTCGTGAGTTTTAATGTGATCGTTGAAAACAGGAATCTCATTATCAAGTACTGGAATCCTGCCAAGATTCAATCGATCAAAGAAGCTTCCGACCAGAAGACAGAACGATTGTCAGACTATATGAAAGAGTGGGCAGCCACAGAAAACTTCTATGAAAAACAAGGAGAAAGGGTGGTACACATTGTAGCCACTGATCAGGACAAAATCATAGGAGAGTTGGCCAGCTGCCTTCAAACAAAAACCATGTAAACCCAATACAGCTTCAGCAACATCTTCTTTTCTTTTCTTAACTTGCAATGAAGCCCCCCTACCCAGGGGGTTTCATTGCTATTTTAATTTCAGGACATAGAGTTCAAAGTGCAAAGTTCTGAGTTGGTTGAACAAATCCCTAGTCTTTGAACTTTGAACTCTGCACTTTGCACTTAGCACTTTGAACTTATCCCATGTAAAACACTTGCTCCAGGGGGACTGTCACCGGGGAATTGTCTGGGTTGGTTTCCATGATATCCGCCATATGGGCCCACCACCTTTTCACGATCTCGGTATCGCCCAGATCCTGGGATGACGCCTCCCCAGCCTGTTTTTGAACGCCGAATAAAATGTTTGTCTCTTCATCCAGGAATATAAAGTAGTCGGAAACCCCCGCATCTTTGAGCAGGTCGCTCAACTCCGGCCAGATGGCATGGTGCCTCTTCTTATACTCGTCCTTGAATCCGGCCTTCAGCTTCATCTTAAAAGCAACTGTCTGCATCATACACTCCTGTCTGGATGTCCGTTGAATGAGTCTTCGTGCCTGTCCCTGAAAAAAAGCCATCAATGAAGTTCTGCAGACTTCAAGTCCCCTAGGAATCCCTGGCGGGATGCTCAGTGGGCAGCATGGGGGACAGCGCGTCAACAACATCATTTTTCTGAAAACTGCTTACTGAAAACTGTACACCACAGGGCTTTCTGCAAGAGCCCTGTCACTTCAATTCCACGGACCAATAGGCGTGATCCAGAAACTGCTTCCAACTCCTGTAGCGATGATTTCCAAGGTGCACATGGACCATGGGATTGCGTTTGGGCTGGCGAGGCGGTCTAATGAGCTGCATATGCGCCTGCTTGGGTGTTCGACAGCCCTTTTTGGCGTTGCAAGTCAGGCAGGCGCACACCAGATTCTCCCAGGTGGACAACCCGCCCTGGCTGCGGGGAATAATATGATCCAGGGACAGTTCCCGGGTGGAAAACCGTTTGCCGCAAAACTGGCATTGGTTGTTGTCACGTGCAAAGAGATTGCGACGATTGAGTTTGACCTCTTTGCCGGGCAACCGATCAGAGAACAACAGTCGAATGATACGAGGCACAGCCACATTGAAATTGACCGTGGAGATCCAGTCGTGTCCATCCGGTTCAAACGTCTGCTTCAGTTCAGACAATTCACACCAGCTCTGGAAGTTGTAATTGTAATAGGCGCCCTGCTCCACTGAAACCACTTCAGCGATGTTGCGGCAAAGAAGGGAAAACGCTCTGCGCACCCCCACAATACGGACTGCCATGTAGTGCCGATTCAACACCAGCACATTGCAGTCCAACCCCAGACTGATTCCAACACCTGCCATGAACGGCCCCAGACATCGTTTGGCGCTGCTTCACTATAAATCCTTGAACCAGGCCTCAGCCTGAAAGGATAATCAGTCGTTCTTGTATCACGCCAGACATGGGTTGAATCATACCCCAAAGCGCGTGAAAGGCCTGTCATTCACGCATCATGTCCTGAACATGCTTCCTACGCAGGCGTTGAATCATCAGCCTCAGACCGAGAACACTGAACCACGTTTTCTGCTCTCAGTCCTTTTTCACCATCCACCACATCAAAAGTCACAGAATCACCTTCTGCCAACGCCTTGAATCCCTCACTGGCAATGTTCGAATAATGCACAAAAACTTCACGTCCGTCAGAAGAAGCAATAAACCCATATCCTTTAGCCGGGTTAAACCACTTCACCGTACCCTCTGACATAAAATCTCCTTTGCCACTTCAAAAAGGCTAGATGTTCGGTTCAGTCGGATTGGGTATGTCTGTGGACAAACGCTCGCGCATCAGACGCCCCATTTTGAACTTGACCGTCCTTTTAGCCGGGACTTCAACACGTTCCAGGGTTTTCGGGTTTTGTGCAATCCTTGCAGCCCGTGTACGTGTCTCAAAGACACCAAAGTCTCTGAACTCGAGTCGATTGTCCTGGCATAACTCGTCCGTAATCTCATCAAGAAACGCCTGAATAATACGTTTCACTGAGACTCTTTTGGCTAATGTCCGCTCAGCAATACGATCGATAAGTTCTTTCTTTGTAACTGTAGCCATGTATTACCTACCTCAACCTCTGGAAAGATTTATCGCCCAATAACTAATGCATCAAGCTTTCACAATATAATAAAGAAGTTCCCATTTTTCAGAATCTTTGTCACACCTGAAAATAAAGCTTCCTATACCACAAATACGCACCCATTCCAGCCTACTTAACCGCATCCAAGGGCTCTATCATGGGAGCAACATAACCGGTAATTGATCACCTCTACAACTGCAAGCCACTATACGACAATGACTTCGAAGCAGCAAGAGGTTTTCGTGAAAATTTTATTTCTTCACGATCCCAAGGCCTGGCCCAGCATTCACAGACCTACTCAGGACGGGTCATCCCCAAGGCCTTCCGGGCCCTCTGACAGTCCGCCGAAATCTGGGTGACCAGGGCCTCCACTGAGGGGAATTTGTGCTGACTCCTGAGATGTGTCACAAAATCAAGGGCCATATAGGCAGAGGTTATGGGTGCGGCTTGACCACTGAGAAGATGCGCTTCAATCAGCAGGGGAAACTGATCCCCAAAAGTCCTGGCCTGGCCGAGGCTGAACACCGCAGGGAGCGGATCACCCAGCCCTTCAGACAGATCCGCGGTGTCGCTCAATCTCACATGCCCGGCATACACCCCTTCTGCAGGAATGATCTGTTCAGGGGTTTCCATGTTCAGGGTCGGATAGCCCAATTCGCGGCCCTTGCCGCGGCCCGAGATGATCTTCCCAAACAACCGATAGGGTCTCTGCAATGCCATGGAAGCATCTTCCACATGCCCGCTTTCAAGCATGTACCTGATCATGGTACTCGAAACTCGCAACGACTGGCCCGTGCTCAGTGTAATCGTCTTTGGACTCACCACCTCCACTTCAAACCCCCTGGCCTGCCCCAGCGTCTGGAGTGTCTCTATGGTGCCGCGACGCCCGGCACCAAAATGAAAGTCATCCCCCTCCACAATCACGGAGGGACACAGATCCTGCATGAGAAATTGATCCACAAACGCCTCTGCCGACAACTTCAGCAGGTCTTTGCTGTCCTCCAGCACAATCAGACAATCATGCACATAGGGCTCGAGCAGGGTCAGCTTCAAGGGCAAAGGTGTCAGCACACCCGGTGCCCTTTCAGGATACAATACAGCCACAGGATGGGGTTCAAAGGTCATGACTGCTACAGACGCGCTGCGCTGCTTTGCCAGGCGCGCTGCTGTGGACAGGATCTCACAATGCCCGGCATGGACACCGTCAAAATTTCCAATGGTCAGCACGCAGCCCTTTTTGATGTGCTTCAATGCCTGAATGGAGCTATAGGTTTTCATGGGGAACAACTCTATTGTTTTGTGAACAGAAATCAACCGTGTTTTTTGTAATACTTTAGCGAAGTGAGGCATTTCCCTAAAATGGTTCACGGTTGATTAAATGCACGAGTTTTTTTAATTCCTAATCATCACCTTCCCCCATATAATGTGGCACTATGGAAGACGCATTAAAAAAACACATCATAAAACACCTTCAAGATGAAACCTACGTACCGGTCAAATTCGAACAGCTCGCCGGCGACCTGGGCATAGGTCAGGAGGACCTCCCGGCGTTCAGAGAGGCCTTTGACCAGTTGTGCGCAGTCGGCCATGTGGTCATAGGCACCAAAAACCGCATTGACCTGCAGCCCCTGCCCAGCCAGGTCATAGGGGTTTTTCGGGCCAATGCACGGGGATTTGGATTCGTGTGTCCTTCAGAGCCCAATGCCCATGGGGATCTGTTTATCCCGCCGGACCAGGTCAAAGACGCCATGTCCGGAGACCGCGTGGTGGCCAGGGTTCAGAACAAACGTCGCGGCGGCGGCGAGACCAGACCCTGCGGCACGATTGTGGACATCCTGGAACGCTGCCACGACCGGTTCGTGGGCACGCTCACACGCCACCACACGGACTGGCTGGTCCAGCCCGATGAAGGCGGCTTTTTCGAACCCATTCACGTGTCCGATGTTGAAGCAAAGAATGCCCGGGACAAAGATAAAGTCGTGGTCGAAATCCTGACCTACCCCACAGCACGCCAGCGTGCCAGCGGCGTGATCATCGAAGTGCTGGGCAAGTCCGGCAAATACGACACTGAGATTCTCGCGACCATCCGAAGGTATCACTTTGCAGAAACCTTTGACCAGGACTGCCTGGACCAGGCACACCAAACCGCCAAGGACTTCAAAGGAGACCTGGAATCCCACAGAGAGGACATCACGGACAAGCTCGTGATCACCATTGACCCGCCCACGGCCAAGGACTTTGATGATGCCATCAGCCTGGAATGGACGGATCAGGGCCATCAGATCCTGGGCGTGCACATTGCGGATGTCAGCCATTTCATCCCGCCGGAGAGTCCCCTGGACCTGGAGGCACGCACGCGAGGCAACAGTATTTATCTGCCAGGCAAGACCCTGCCCATGCTGCCCGAGATCCTGAGCAATGGCGTGTGCTCGCTGCAGCCCGATGAAAAACGCTATGCCAAGAGTGCCTATATTACCTATGATCAGGACGCCAAGATCATCCATCGCAGGTTTGCCAACAGCCTGATCCGGTCCAGCCACAGGCTCACCTATGACCACGCGGACGACCTGATTCAGGGACGCAAGGCAGATCTGCCTGCACCGGCCATCAAACAACTCAAGGCCATGGACGCACTGAGTCGTGCCATTGAAAAACGGCGGCACAGCCAGGGGATGCTGCATCTCGATCTGCAGGAGACAGAACTCATATTCGATGACGCCGGTGAAGTGTCAGACACCCAGCCTGTCAACAACTGCTACACGCATACCATGATCGAGATGTTTATGGTAGAGGCCAACGATGCCGTGGCCACGCTCCTGGATCGCAAGGGCATTCCAATCCTGCGCCGTATCCATCCGGACCCGGATCCCGTGCGACTGAGTAAACTGTCCACGCTTCTGAAAAATCTGGGCTTCAATGTGCCCAAGCATCCCAACCGCTTTGACATCCAGGCCCTCCTGGGTCAGGTCCAGGGCACGGAACGTTCTCTGGGCGTGAACCTCGGTGTGCTCAGGAGTCTGGCCAAGGCAGAATACAGCCCTGCGCCTCTGGGTCACTATGCCCTGGCGTCTACCTGCTACAGTCATTTTACCAGCCCCATTCGCAGGTATGCAGATCTGCTGCTCCATCGAGCCCTGCAGTTTTTCCTGGACAACCGCGTGGCACAGGCCAAGGAATACAGCAGCAGCCTGGACCTCACACAGATCGGTCGGCAGATCAGCCTGACAGAGCAGAATGCAGAAAATGCAGAACGGGAACTCCACAGCCTGCTGGTCCTGCACCTGCTTCAGAAGCATATTGGGGACGAGTTCAAGGGTGTGATTACAGGCCTCACGGGCTTTGGCATATTTGTGCAGCTGAATCGATTTGGTGCAGAAGGCCTGATCAAACTCCAGGACCTGGGCTCGGACAAATGGAAATTCGACGCACGCATGCAGTGCATTGTGGGCCAGGGCTCAGGCCAGGTCCTGCATCTCGGTCGTGCGATCGACGTGCGCATCGCCTCGGTCAATCTCACGGGCCGACACCTCGATCTCGTGCCGAGCAAATCCGTGGCTGAAACACCCAAAAAAAAATCAAAGCCACAAAAGAAACGCCCAGGCAAACGAAAACGTCGTTAGGCAGCGTGTCCAAGGCTCTGTGCGCGGCTCCCTAGAATCCCCGCAGGTGCGTGCTTTCCCGCCGGGTCAGGCCCGGCTTGGGCAGACGTTTGAGGACCACGTATTCAATGCCATGCGCTTCGCAGTACGCCTTTTTCACGGGCTTGTCACCATCTTCGTTGACCGCGTACTTGTCCGGCTTGATGAGCTGAATCTCCGGTTCCGCGTCGAGCCAGCCGTGTCCGGTGGAGATCAAGGCCTGGGTCACATAGCGAATGGAACCTGCCATGTAGCGACGTTCCTCCTGTTTGAACATGGGGTGACCCGGCCCCTTGAGTGTCTCAATATTGGCGTCATGGCCGACCACCACATACAGGTCACCCAGCTCGGACACCTCTTCAAAGAATCGGACATGGCCCGTGTGAAACCAATCGTAGCATCCCGTGACGAGCACCTTGGGGCGGCCGGGACACGCCACAGTCACGGTGCTGCGGTCCCATGGCGGATAGGCGGCCAGCGTCTCATGGGTCACGACCTGAGTGGTCATGCCGCGAGCCCGGGCAGCGGCCTGCCTGGCCGGTGTATCCTCGTGCTGCGGCACGACCCATCGTGCACCCTGGAGATCGACTGAAGCAGGCAACTGATCGGCATCATCCAACGACCCTGTCACGGTGACCTCGGTGACATAACGCAGGGCCTGTACGAAGTACAACCTTTCTTCCAGCGGAAACTTCGGCGCCTTGCCCGTGAACGCCTCGACCGTGGCATCATTCCACAGGTAAACATGCACAGGGCCAAACGCATGAGCCTCGTCCAGAAGACGGATATGAGACGCACGCATATTGTCAAAACTCCCGCTGACAATCACAGTGGGTCGTGTGACATGGCTCATGACAGCACTGTCCTCACTTTCACCCGGAAACCACCGGGCACCGGAGTATCAGAGGCCACATAAAAGTATCCGCCTCCGCACCCGGAGAACATAGCTCCAGCATAATGGTCCTGATAAAAACCAAGCAGTTCCATCAGGTCCATGTCAATGGTGGGATGATCCACCACGTCCGGCAGGATGGTCTGCCAGCACAGCATGCACTCGTTAAACGACGCGCCCAGGCCTGAAAGATCTTTGGACACGATCGCCTGAAAACAATCCTGACCCGTTTTCCCAAGGCGTGCGATCCACTCGGGGTCAAAATTCTGGCGTCCCAGCGGATTGTACCCGTTCGGCCGCATCATCACAGGGACCAGATACACACTGGCACCAAACCAGACTGCCACTGCCGGATCGTTATTGGATTCGACATGCACTGGAAAATAGCCCCCTTCATGGGCAATGTCATAGTCCAGGCGGTTGATGCCCGGGTACACCAGGCCGATCATGTCCTGAGACCCGGAAGGGTCTGTGAGTCCTTCATTCTCGGTCTGGTAGAGTTCCCGAACGAGTGCCATTTTATCCCGGTCAACTGGGACCTGCCCGTGCCAGATGTCCATGGCAATGCGGCGCGTGCTCCCGCAGATGCCGGAGCGATCCAGAAACCTGAACTGAGGTTCGACCTGGACAGTGACCATGGATCCGGGCGGCGACGGATTGTGTCTCGACACATAGGGTTGATCGATCCAACCGCCGGCCAGAGCCAGACGGTACGGAATACGCCCCACAATGTCCGTGATCTTGGAGGATGCTTGCGCTGCCATGATGCTCCTGTCACCGTGGCCCTGCCGGTTTCGAGGTCGGCAAGGCCACGGAGGTTTACAGTGGTTTGCAGAGGATTAGCTTACCGTACGTTTTCCGGCCTTGCGATCGTTGTATTGTTTTTCGATCCACGCATAGGTTCGTTTCATACCCTCTTCGAGCGGCAGACTGGGCGCCCAACCGAGCACTTCCTGGATGAACGTGTTGTCACTGTTGCGTCCGGCCACCCCTATGGGGGCGGTCAGATCATGGGTCCGCTTCAGGGTGACGCCGCCGATCTTCTCAGCCAGGGACACCAGATCGCTGATGGAGATCAGGAAGTCGGACCCCAGGTTGATGGGTGTGGCGATCAGGTCGTCACAGTGCATGATCATGTCAATGCCTGTGAGGCAGTCGTCAATATACATGAAGCTGCGCGTCTGATGGCCATCCCCCCAGATATCGATTTCCAGTTTGCCGGAATCCTTGGCCTCGATCACCTTGCGGCAGAGTGCGGCCGGTGCCTTCTCGCGTCCCCCGTCCCATGTACCGTAGGGGCCGTAGACATTGTGGAAACGGGCAATCGCGGTCTTCATGCCGCGTTCAGACCAGTATTCCTGACAGAACATTTCTGACACCAGTTTTTCCCATCCGTAGCCGCGTTCGGCCATGGCCGGATACGCATCCGATTCCGCAAGTGCCCTGACATTCGGATCCTTCTGAAGGTCGGTGTTGTAGGCACAGGCCGAAGAAGAAAAGAAATAGCGCTGGGCCCCTGCACGATAGGCCTCTTCGATCATATGCGTATTGATGAGAATACTGCGGAGACACTCAATACGAAAACGCTCGATAAATCCCATGCCTCCCATGTCGGCTGCCAGGTTATACACCTCGACCGCACCTTCACAGGCCTTGCGGCAATTCATGGGGTCACTCAGGTCCAGACACAGGGACTCCACACCGGGCACCACCTGATACCAGTCGGGCAGCGGCTTCTTGTCGATGGCCCGGATACGCGTGAATCCTTGCTCATGAAAATAGCGAGCCAGGGATCCCGCAATAAAGCCGCCAGCGCCCCCAATCACAATTAAATCGTCTTTATTCAACACAGATGCTGCTTTTGCATTTACCTTACTTGCCATTTTGTCATCTCACCATTGTTCAGGAGTGTTTTGGAGTCATGTCGACCACTGTGGCCTCCAGTCTAGGCTCTGTCTGAAAAGTCCGTCGTCGGCCCGAGAGCGAGCGTTTTTTCGTCTGGCAAGGACGGCGAAGCAGGCGATATTGAACGTATCGTCGATGCAGCCGGACGTAGTCCAGACGGAAAACAAGCCGGTCGAAGCCAGATCGACTTTTCAGACAGAGCCTAATATTGACTTTTATTGCTACGACGATATCATAAATAATCCATATGGCAAGCTGTTACGTCTATTTTTGCCCACAACACAACTATTTTTGACTTTTTAATACCATGAAAGAGAAGATCCAGGATATCGGCCAGGTACCGGCTTTCTACTCCACGCAGGTCCTCAAGGCCGAGCGGTTTTATTTCGACGTGCATGCGCGCGGTCATCAAGGCATCACAGTGGTCTGTGGAGGCTGTGAGCATTGTGAGCCCGATTTCCGCATTGACCGCAAAGACTTCCCATACTATTCCATCGAATATGTGGCCCGCGGCAAGGGGGAAGTGACATTAAAGGATAAGACCTACCCCCTGGTGGCAGGGGCGGTATTTGCCTATGGACCTGATGTCCCTCACATCATCACCACGGATCCCAGGGATCGTCTCGTCAAGTACTTTGTGGATTTCAGCGGCACCCGGGCCCTGTCACTGCTGACCGAATATGCGCCTCATCCGGGACACATGGTCCACACCAGCTCGCCGACCCAGATCCTGCGTCTCTTTGAAGACTTGATTGCGAATGGACAAAACGTCACGCGCTACAGCGATGCCATCTGCGCCACGCTTCTTGAAGTCTTGATGCTGAAGGTGGCGGAAACCGCGGTCTCTCATGATTTTGTCGGCAGTATGGCCTTTGCCACCTACCAGACATGCTGCGAGTACATCCGCGAACACTGTGTGTCCCTGCAAACGCTGACCCAGATCGCAGACGCCTGCCATATGGATGAAGCGTATCTGTGCCGTTTGTTCAAACGATTTGGTGAGTTGAGTCCCTACAAGTACCTGAATCGTCTCAAGCTCAATATGGCAGCCATGCGCATGCAGGCACCTGACACCCCCATCAAGCAAATCGCCTATGAATTGGGATTCAGCAGTCCCTTTCATTTTTCCCGGGCCTTCAAAAAGGCCTATGGGGTGTCTCCGGATTCATTTCGCCGCCGTCGCTGAACCGGGCCTGCGCTAGCCCGGATTTCTCACAGCCCTTTGGCTGCAACCGCGTATCTCACGCCATCTCCTGGACTTGCCTTGATCGCCGACTTCGATCCCCAGGGGACCTTCACCCAGTTCACTGCGCCAAGCCCAGGATCTGTCACGACCTACACGGTTTCGCTAAAAAGTTTGTGAGAAATCCGGGCTAACCGTAGGCCTCGGCCAACTGTTTGGAGATACGGAATTTGCACTGGCATGCTTCCAGGGTATGGCCGAGGATAGTCACCCTGTCCAGGTCGCCCTGGCCCATACCGGCCTGCGTCATGGTCTGTAGATACATGATCTGCTCGGGATCAAAACCCATGACCCTGGTTGCAACCTTGTCCGCGGCCAGCGCATCGGTGCTGGCAATGGTGATGCGCGAGTCATAGGGATCTCCGCCCACAGGCCCTTCCCCCTGCATGCCCTCGAAACCGTCGATCACAGCCAGGTCAGGCCAGACCTGCTGGGCCAGATGGAACAGATTGTAGTGCAGCACACTGTCCTTCTGGAATTTGTTCTGCGTGTGCGTGATCCCCTTGTCGTTCTTCTTGTAGTCATTGAGCGGTGACGCCAGGAGCACGTTCTTGAGGGAAAGCGTGGTCACCACGCGGTCATGCGTCTTGAGCTTGGCCGCTGAAATGATGTACAGGTCAGGGTCAAAGAAGGTGTTGATCAATCGCAGGCCCAACGGGCGGTTGCCCTGCCCGAACACATACCCCCAATGATAAGGCTGAGTGTTCAAGTCGATCAGTGTCACGCCATACTCCTGCTGCAGGGGCAGATACCCATAGTTTTTGTATCCGTCCATGGTGCCTGCACGAGAGGCCGTGGACTCACCAATCATGATCTCGCCCTGATACAGGGGCTTGAGAAAGTCGAGAATGGCGCGTATGGCGTCCACGTGCGTGGCACAGAGCGGCCGATTGGTGGACACAAAATTGGGCTTGATCAGGAGGCGTGTCTTGCCCTGCAGCGAGGCAGCCACCTGATCCTCGATCTTCTTGAGCGCAGAGAATGTAATGTCACGCCGGTCATTGCCCTTGACCAGGGCCACCTGGCTGGTCTCTGTCAGGGGCGTCCAGAGCAGCCCCTTGTTTTTGCGACGGAAAGGCACGCCCGTGGCCTGCCCCAGGAGCGTACTCTGCATGGCAGCATGGCACACACCGGACAGTCCCGTGGCCGTTCCAAGGGCACCCAGTCCGAGTCCCTTTAACAGGGATCGACGAGAGAGAGGCGTCTTGTTCGTCATCATCGTCTCCAGAATGATAAAGTTTCCAACTTTAAGTTTTCAGTTTTCAGATGACAGTATACAGTATCAAAAATATGTTTTTCTGAAAACTGCTTACTGAAAACTGGACACCAAAGGATTTTTTGCAGAAGTCCTGTCCTACATCAATTTGGTGGTGCCGGGAATCGCCACTGGGCGCACCGGCAAATCACCAAACTCATACCTGGCAGGGCTCAAATCCAATTGAGAGGCCTTCATGGCCCAGTCCCATGTCAGGGCACTGCCCGTGTAGGCACTCATGCGACCCATGATTGCGGTCAGCGTGCTCTCGGCAATGCGTTTTCCGTGATTCAGGGGTTGACCTGCACGGATGCCCGCGATCATGTCAGTATGCTCCTGCACCTGGGGGTTCTGAACAGGACCCTCATACTGGTAAGATCGTGTCCCCTGGATCTTGGCCACAGAACCATCCAGACTGGCCAGTCCTTCAGACCCCACAACACGGTCAGAGATCCGGTCCGTGCAATTGTCAATCTGTCGACAGTAGGCAGACACGCGCAGGTCACCGGGGTACTCATACTCAATGGCAAAGTGATCGTATATATTGCCGTAATCGGGCCCTTTCCTGACCTCGCGTCCGCCCACACCGATGCAGCTCACAGGATGGGCGTCCACCGCCCAGTTCATGAAATCCAGGCTGTGCACGAATTGCTCCACAATATGATCGCCGCTGAGCCAGTTGAACCAGTACCAGCAGCGGCATTGCCATTCCATATCAGACCACTCGGGCCTGCGCTGACGCCTGTGCTTGCCGAGCCAGGGCGTATTGTGAATCAGAAAGTACGTCTGTCCTCCGACAACCCTGCCGATATCGCCCCGGTGAATTCGCTTGATGGTCTCCAGATACATGTCACTGTGTCGACGCTGGGTACCGGCCACAATGGACAGGTTTTTCTCCCTGGCCAGCGCCGAGGTCTCGATCACCGAGCGCACACCCACAGGATCCACAGCCACAGGCTTTTCTATAAAACTGTGTTTGCCGGCCTTGACCGCGGCAGCCAGGTGTATGGGCCGAAAACCGGGAGGCGTGGCCATCAACACGATGTCGACACCGCTGTCAATCACCTTCTGGTACGCATCGAATCCAGCGAAACACCGGGCCTTCGTGACATTGAATCGATTCCCCATCCGAGCCATAGGGCTGCCAGGCCGCGTCTGAGACAACTGCCTGAAGGCAGCGTCCAGGGGTTCCTGAAACAGGTCACCCAGGGCATAGAGCTCCACGCCCGGCGCTGCATCCAGGCAATTTACAGCCGCGCCTGTACCGCGTCCCCCGCAGCCGATCAGTCCGATACGCAGCGCATCGGAACCTGCAGCAAAGGCCCCGGCACTCCACAGTCCCAGGGTCCCCCATGACAACGCTGCGGACGTCTTCATAAAGTCACGCCGTGACAACTGTTTCTGTTTTTCTCGCATGATAGTCGCCTTTCATAAATGGGGTTTAACCCATCCGAATTTGCCAAATCAAAACCATCGGCTCAAGACTCGCGTGACTCAGGGAAACAGGCCTTTCAGTTCTTCCTTTGACGGCTGCCTGCCATACTCACACAACTCAAAGGCCTCTGAATACTTGACGGTCGCGCCTCTGTCTGATCCATACAACTCGATCAGGGTGTCGCGAAACTGCTCGGTCGTGCTCGAAAACCGGTTGGAGAAACTCTGCCGAACACGTGCGTTTGCGGCCTGCCAGTCCGCGTCGGTGCGGGGGATCATACTGGCATTGCCCCCACAGCCTCCCTCTATAAACTGTGACACAATGGCCTGAAGGGCCTTGATCTTCTGGTCCATCACGGTGTCTATGGGCACGACCATATCCGGGGCAAACGGATTGGGCTTTTGAAAGCGATCCGAGTAATACATGAAGATGGGATTTCGTTTCAGATGAGGGATATCCGGACAGAAATAGGGCACTGTCACCATGTACCCGGCATCCTGAATCAGGATCCCTGTATATCGATGATCAGGATGGTAATCATTGGGCCGGTGGGTGAGCACAATATCAGCCTTCCATTCTCTGATGAGTTTGACAATGGTCCGACGATTTTCCAGGGTCGGCATGAGTTCACCGTCGTGAATATCCAGGACCTCTGTTTCAATGCCCAGAATCCTCGCCGCCTCTTGGACTTCTTTGGTGCGCCGCTGGGCCAGAGGGCCGCCCACGGTACCCCAGTGTCCAATGTCGCCGTTCGTACAGGACACGAATTTGACCTGATGCCCCTGGGCTGCCCACAAGGCAGCCACGCCGCCTGCCTTGATCTCGTTGTCGTCCGGATGGGCACCGAATGCAATGATCCGGATGACACGATTGCCGGACTGCACTGCCCCGGAGGGACTGCCCTGTGCCAACAGCGGCTCACCCATGACCATGACTGCCATGGCCGCACCTGCCAAGATAAGAAACAAACCTTTCCTGCACATATCGATCTCCTTAACAAACCGCCCTAATTTCCAATGCCTGACGCGTTATGACTTTCCTGAAAATCCCGCTCACATGCCATGACAATTCGACTGACAGGCAGGCCCGCTGCATACGCAGTGACTGTTATGTGTCCCTGCAACACACACTGACCTGTCCAAAATAAGCAGCATCATTGTACGCCACCGTACTGGTTTCATCGACCCTGTACCCGCATCGACGGATCAGTTCAGGCCCGGGCAGGAACCGGTCTCCGGTCTCGGCCAGCCGTTGCTGAAGCTGTCGATCCAGGCGCGCCTGCACGGCCTGCACACTGGCACGGCCGATGAGATTGTCCTGCTGATAGGGATCCTCCTGATTGTCATACAGGAGCCATGGGCCGTCCAGGTCACGCACGTAGGTGTAGCGCTTTGTGCGCACGCCCCTGTATTCCTTGCCCCCGGACCGCCGTACCCACTGGCCAAAGGGACTGGGACACAGGATCAGCGCAGCCCGGTCCTCAGGCGGCGACACCCTGCCCAGGATCTCAGCGGACAGGTCCTGCCCTTCCGCCGAGCCGGGGATGGGCACACCGCTCAGGCTCAAAAGCGTGGGCATGAAATCCGGCACGCTGATGGGGGCATCTATGGTTTTTTGCGTGTCACCCCAGGCCTTGGGGCAGCGAAGCATGAAGGGAATGCGGATCGATTCATCCCACGGCCTCTGCTTTTTCAGCATGCCGCGAGAATGGAGCATGTCTCCATGGTCCGATGTGAACACCACAATCGTGTGCTTGTCCAGACCGCTCGATTTCAGTGTGTCCATCAAGCGGCCCATGCACTGATCCAGGGCCGCAATGTGCGCGTAGTAGCCGGCCGTGGTCTTGTGCGCCTGGGCCAGATCCTGAGCGGGAATATTCTTTCGCAGGGTCAATGGCCTGCGGTCGTAGGCGTCCACCAGTGCCTTGGGGCCCGTGCGATAGGGCGCATGCGGCGATCCCCAGGAGAGAAACAAGGCAAACGGCTTGCGGTCTTCGGCCCTGACCTGTAAATACTCAATGGCATCTTCAGTCTGGGCCGCTGCATCGTACCCGGGCCACACGTGTTTGGTCCTGTCATCCCCTGCGTAGTATTCAGAATGGTTGTAGTCGTGTGTACACTCCAGCACCTTCCAGTAGTCAAAGCCCTGTCGCCGCTCACGCGGGATGTACGCACTGCGACCATTGCCGTCCACATGCCATTTGCCTATGTAGCCAGTCGTGTAACCGGCCTTGCCATAGGCCTGCGCAAAGGACACGGCCCGCGTGTTGAGCTGCAGGTCGTTGAGAAACACACCATGCGTCAGGGGATATTGACCTGTGAGCAGACTGGCCCGAAAGGGACTGCACACCGGACAGTTCGAAACCGCATTGGCATACACCACACTCTCGCGTGCCAGCGCATCGAGACAGGGCGTGTCCACATCCGGATTGCCTGAGTATCCCGTGGCCTGAGCACGCCACTGATCAGCAAACACAAACAGGAGATTGGGCCGCTGGCGGGTTGCCGATTCCGCTGCCATGCCTGTCCGTGCAGCAGTCAGGCATGCC
The DNA here is from genome assembly GCA_021736645.1 of Phycisphaerae bacterium. Lineage (GTDB taxonomy): Bacteria > Planctomycetota > Phycisphaerae > Sedimentisphaerales > Anaerobacaceae > JAIPFM01. Next base: position 52,832 of record JAIPFM010000108.1, read on the forward strand.
GCACTCAACATCGACTGCCTCAAAAACTCTCTTCGATTGAATCTGTGTTCCATAAAGACACACTCCGTGAATCGTCACTGGTTGATATTCAATTCTTTCCTGATCCTGTCTTTCAGGACATCCAGATCTGCGTCCATCAGATAGACCTTGCCGCGCCTGTGAATGCGTTTGTTGAGGATGGATATGGCCTCCAGGGTCACCCCGGGTGTCGGCCCTGCGAACACACCTCTGGCATGATTCCAGGCCATGGCAAGGACACGCCCTGTACAGGAAGACTGAACAGCAATGGCGTCTGCCCCCTCGCAGAAACCCTGCACAGTCTTCCATCCCTGCGCAGTCAGCGCCCACGTACGACGGCCGTCAGGATCTTCGAATTCACTGCCCGCCGTCTCCATGAAAAATGCAGGCTCCGGGTGCAGCGACTCCGACTTGCGGTTCTGCCACCAGTACTCCAGGTCCAAGTCTTCTTCATTGGGAGAGATCCTCCCGCCCCGCTCCCAGTCCGGTTCACTGGCGTGAAACCACAGAGACTGTCCCTCACTGGCCTGCCAGGTCACGGTCTGCCCGGAGGTACCCTGGGACTCAGGAAAGCCAAGTGTCACCAGGTCTGTCTCAAAACCGGAACCCAATGAAATTCGCGGCAGGTGTGAAGATTCTGCAGCACCCTGTGACAGTGTGATCTTGGGATTGAGCGTCACAGGGTTGCCAGCAGTCACGCGGAGTCGCTGCGCGCGCTCATTGCTGTGTACCAGAAAAACAGCGCCAAACGTGCCGCCCTCTTCAGCAAACACCTGGTATCCGTCGTGCGCGGTGTTGCGTGCATGAGAGAGCAGACGCCATTGATCCCCCTCCTGCTTCCACACACGCGGGAATCGCCAGGTGGTCAGACCGCCAACGATCACGGGCACGAGATCCTTGCCCCCTGCAACACTGAACTCGGCCTGATCCTGACTGGCCCTGACCATCACGGGCAAGTCGGAGATCTTCTGTCCCCGGGTCACGGCAGTCACGCGAGGCGACTCCTGCCCGTACAGGCCCAACTCCCGGCGCGGTGTGTTTGCATCCTCCACAGGTCCGTAGGGCAGCCAGTACCCGTCTATCTCGAACACATCCCCGGGAGTCAGTGCCAATCGTGTCACATCAGGCACCAGTAACAGGCGTGTATTGGGCGGCGCGTCATGAGGCAGCCGCCCCTCATATTTGCCCCACTGCACGCTGGCCGCGGGTTGGATGTCACGCGGCCCGGAGAACTTCCGGATGATCACGGCATTGGATCCCCGCTGTTTTTCGTGATCCCCATACAGGGCCATATAGGCATTTTCCGAAGGCAGTGACAACCCTTTGACCGGAAACGGGGCCAGTGCCGGGTCCAGCCTGAGGTCCGGTGTGCCGCTGGCGGCAAAGCGCGTGAATCTCAGACTTTGAATGGCCGAAGTAATCTCCAGAAAACGAAAGTTGGCCTGCGCATCATCGATGGTCAGGGGCTTGAGGATCTCGTAGCGAGCCTTGAAAAAACTCCGCAGTTCGTCTGCCTGGGGCGTCTCCCAGATGTCCACTGAAACTCGCACACTCCCATCGGCAGACAGATAGTTCAACTGGATGTCAAACCAGTTTGGACCTGTACTGCGATAAACCGTGTTCTCGTATTTGAGGTGCTGCCATGCCCTGCCGTCAAAGAAGGACAGGAAGCTGTGGCCTGCCAGGTTGTCGTGCTGGGGCTGGCCGCTCCAGAAGGCGGCCTGGCTCATGGCTCGAAAATCGGCAATGGACACGCCGCCCATGCCGGCAAATTTGAAGGGCACATAACAGGTGGTCTCTGTCACACCCGTGGAGCTGTGGAAGTAATCCATCCACGCGCCCAGGCTGGACCAGTGCTTGGTCATGTGCCTGCCCCAGTTCTGATAGAGGTGCAGGGACGTGAGCGTGCGCCTTTCACCAGGTGCCAGGATCAGGGGAAAGAACGTTTCACTAAAGGCCGTGTCCGCAGGATTATAGAATTTCTCTTCCTTCTCCCCGGCAAAGTTCTTGGACACCTGGACCACCAGGGGCAGGACCTCGCCCTGTTCATTGAGGACCACGCCCCCCTCGGCAATGCCCCCGCCCACCGCGGATTCATGGCAGATGTAGATCTTGCGCAGTACGCCATCATTGGTCACTGTGAACGTGGCAGTTTCGTATTTGTTGGGGGTTTCGTAGAACTCCTTTTGAAAGCTGCCCGAGGTATGGGTCCCCACCACGTAACACCCCTTTTGGGGGTCATAGCGAAAGGGAACGTCTCCGACCCGTGTCTTGAAGGCGTCATTCGAGAGGGGAGGTTCCTCACCAAAGAGCGGTATGGCAAAGGCCTGCCTGGTCTTGTCCGTAAAGGGCTGGCACACCCGGTCTATGGACAGAAGTCCCCGGACGTGCAGGGATGTCGCCTGAAACGCGCCGGTCCCATGCCAGGTCACCTCGGCCAGGATCTTCTCCGGATAACAGTACAGGGCCAGATCTCCCCTGAGCGGTGCAGCCTTGCCCTGCGCAGTGGCCAGACCCAGGTCCAGCCAGTGCACTTCACAGAAATAGGGTCCCCTGCGATACAGATTGATCCTGGATGGACCGGGTGCATACCGGGTGGAATACACGTCGCCGGCCTGATCCTGCATGTCGAACCACAGCCATGGCGTACCCGTACTCCGGTCTGACAGCAGATGAGGTGTGAAGAGCTGTCCTGTCAACTGATACGACTGCGCCGCAATCTGAAAGGCCCTGCGGGACGCGTCCGTATAATTCACCTCCAGCACAGGACGCTGAGACACAGGTTGAGATTTGAAGTCCTCCTGCCACGGATCTATACGGTGAGGTGATGCAGGACTCCCTGCCGGCTGAGTGCCGAAAGACGTCACAGGCACCAGAGTCACGACGAGCAGGACTGTCCACAGGGTGGTGTCACGGGGCATATGTTCTCCAGATCAAGACATCGTGGTATTGGTTGCGGGCCAGGCAATCCATAGACGCCTTCCAGAATTCAAACTGCCGCATCTGGGCAACGTTGTTATGGCCGGCATCGCACACATCCGTATCGCTATTATTCATGCTGACTGATCTCCACATCAAAACTGCGACGTCTCTTGCCCCAAGCCCACTCTCACGGTATACTGTCTGCTGTAATATAGAATGAACTTACGGAGTAACCCCATGATTTTCACAAAAATGCACGGTCTTGGCAATGACTATGTGTATGTTAATTGTTTTGAAGCGCAGATCTCCGACCCTGCGGCATTGGCCCGGGTCATCAGTGACCGCCATACGGGCGTGGGCTCGGACGGATTGATCCTGATTCTGCCCTCTGACAAGGCGGATGCACGCATGCGCATCTACAATGCAGATGGTTCGGAAGCTGAGATGTGCGGCAATGGCCTGCGCTGTGTGGCCAAATTTACCTACGAACAGGGCCTGGCCGGTTCACGCGGTCCATTCACCGTGCCCGGCATGGCCCAATCTCCATTTAATGCGTCTCTGGCCCTTGAAACCGGCAATGGTGTACTCCTTGTGGGCCTGACCACAGATGCCGAAAATCAGGTCACGAAAATCTGCGTGGACATGGGCGAGCCCAAGCTCACCCCGGCCCAGATTCCTGTGACACTGCCGGGAGATCGGGTTATGGATGCCCCCATCCACACAGACCTGGGGGAGTTCCGAATGACCTGCGTGTCCATGGGCAATCCCCATGCCGTGTTGTTTACAGAAGACACCGGCAGCACCGCCCTGGCCCAGGTGGGGCCTGCCATTGAAACCCATGCCCTGTTCCCCAATCGAACCAATGCGCATTGGGTCCAGGTCATGGGACCGCATGAGATTCGAATGATCACCTGGGAGCGAGGCAGCGGCATCACCCAGGCCTGCGGCACCGGCGCCTGCGCCTGCTGCGTGGCTGGCGTGCTCACAGGCAAGACGCAGCGTGACTGTACGGCCCATCTTCCGGGCGGTGATCTTCACCTGCTGTGGAACGAACAGGACAACCACGTGTACATGACAGGTCCTGCAGTGGAAGTGTTCCAGGGCACCTGGCCGGACCCATCCTCACAGAAATAATGGCGCGAGTTGTGCCTGCTGCTTTGGATCACGGGCGGATTCCGGTGTCCACACCGCCAGTTCCAGACTCTTTCGACAGGCGCAGCCTTCCCGCACCAGAGCCTTGTCAGACTTCAGCACTGCCTCGATCAAATCGATGCAGTGATCCGTGGCCATCTGAAGGTTTCCAAAGATCTCCTGGAGCAAGGCATGTTTTCCCTTGGATGCATCGTGAGGGCGCCAGCAATCATAGTCGCTGGCCAGGGCAATCAGGCCATAACACATCTGGGCCTCTCTGGCCAGCTTGGCCTCAGGCATGGCAGTCATACCGATCAAGTCGCCCCCCCACAGCCTGTGCATCCGGGACTCGGCGCGTGTTGAAAACTGAGGCCCTTCCATGCATACATACGTGCCCTGCGCGTGGGTTTTGACCTGTATGGATTGAGCGGCCCTGTTCAGGGTTTCAGCCAGACCTGCGCACACGGGGTCCGACAACTCGCAATGCACAGCACCCTGATCAAAAAAGCTGGTCCGACGCTTGAATGTCTTGTCAATGAACTGATCCACGATTACCAGATCCCCCGGCGAAATGGCTTCCTGCAAAGATCCCACAGCGCCTGTGGCCAACAGGGTATGGACACCCAACTGTTTCATGGCAAACACATTGGCAGCATAGGGCACTTTACTTGGGCTGAAGCAATGCCCCTGACCGTGGCGATTGAGGAATGCCACACGTCGATCTCCCCATTGCCCGACCACAACAGGGCCGCTGGGTGCGCCAAAAGGCGTATCCACAACCTCCATTTGAGTGTCTGTCAGATGCCCCGCCAGGCAATCGCCCAAACCGGAGCCGCCAATTATACCTACTATTTCACAGGCCATTCAAATCTCCTTATTGACGTAATTTTTATTGAGAGGGTCAGTATACATGGAAAAAATGGCCAAATCTATGCGCAATTTGAGGCCATTTCTTTTGAATTGACCTGATAATTATGCTACAAAATATTAGCATTCGCTCTATATTTATGATCATGACGTAAGTAGGGGATCGAAAAAATGCATTCACACTCATTGAGTTGCTGGTTGTCATTGCCATCATCGCCGTATTAATGGGCATTCTGATGCCTGCACTGACCCGTGTCAAGGACCAGGCCAGGGAAGTGTCCTGCAGGGCAAACCTGCGTCAATACGGTGTGGTTCAGGGTATGTACCTGAATGACTTTGAAAGCAAATTTCCAAATCCGTGGAGAAGCCTGGTCGCAACAGAAGCCCCGGTGTCCGGTTATCAGCGTTACTGCCGCTGGCATGATCCGCGCTATCTGCCGGATGGCCCCCTGTGGAAATACATGCCGGAAGTCAAGGTGAATCTGTGCCCGTCCTTTAACGTACTGGCCAATTCCTATGCGGACATGCACCCGTCACACGTGGCGACCAATCCCATTGATCCGGTCTATTCGTACAGTATGAATGCCTTCCTCGGCAATGGCGACGGAACAGGCGGGGGTTACAAGGCCAAAAACCTGGCTCAGGTGACACGCCCCCACGCAGAAGTCTTTTTCTTTGGTGAAGAGAATATGTGGTCCAGGCCGGGCAATTCAAATGTGCTCAATGACAATGCCCTGTGCGGCGACGGCAGAGACTGGTTTGGTACATTCCATCAGGCCAGAAAGACAAAAGACGGCAATCTGAATCTTGGCTTCACCAATCTCGTGTTTATAGACGGCCATACTGACAAAGTCACATCTGCACTCAAAGAAGACACCACGGATAATTCTGAAAAGGAATGGGGTCAATACGAAAAGCATTCATGGCCAAGCAAACGCAGGCCCAGCTTATAGGCTCACTGCCCCATTGACGCTCGAGACTCAAAACAAAAGGCCCCTGACAATCATGTCCAGGGGCCTTCTTTATGTATGGATTTGACTCGTGACTATCACCTGTCACGTCGAAAAAAAACCTCGATCGTTTACTCGGGGGCCTTTTCCTTTTTCAAATGCTCTTGCTTGATTGACTTCAGATGCGTCACATACTGCTCTGGCGTCATGTCCTGATACCCGGTCTGACCGTACGGTGTGCCTGTGGGATCCGCCAGGTAGATCGTGGGGAAACCCCGGAATCCATGGTTTTTGGAAAACTCATCTGACAGACGTTTGTTCTGGGCCGCGAGTTCCTTGGATTGAGCCTTCTTCTGGGGAAAGTCCAGTTTCAAAAACACAAAGTCTGCAGGCGCCTGCTTCTTGAAATACTCTTTTGAAAACACGGCATTGTCCAGGCGAATGCACCAGATGCACCAGTCTGATCCCGTGAAATCGATGAGTAGATCCTTTTTCTGTGCCTTGGCCTTGGCCTTGGCCACTTCGTAATCTTCAAGCCACTGATCCTTCACATCCACCAGGGGCTTGGCCTTTTTCAGGAAAGCCAGGTGTTCAAGGTACTTCTCCGAACCGCCTTCCTGATACCCGGTCTTGGCGTAAGGTACGCCCTTGGCATTGGCCAGATACACAGTGGGGTAGCCTCTAAAGTCGTGCTTTTCCTTGAATTCGACCCTGAGCCTGTCATTTTGCAGCTTGATCGGCTCAGCGAGTTCCTTGTTTTTGGGATAATCCAGTTTAAGCAAGACGAAATCCTCTGACACCTTGTCCCCGAATCCAGGCTGGCTGAAGACCTCAGATTCCAGTCTCTTACACCAGATGCACCAGTCAGAACCTGTAAAGAGGATGAACAGGTCCTTATCCTGCTCCGCGGCCTGCTGCGTGGCCTTGTCAAAGGAATCCAGCCACACGGCCTCCTCAGCCCAGGCACTGCCCCATACACACAACACAAAAAGCACTGACACTGATAACAATCCTGACCCTGTTCTTCTCTCTTGCATAATCCTGTTCCTTTTCAATCTTTGGACATTCAATTCCTAATATTCATATATACTTTTGGCCAAATGCAGCATGTTCGCAAGAATAAAAAGAAAAATCGCAACACTTTAGCCCTATGAAGCAAAAGTGTGGTTCACGGTTAAAAAGGGTCACCGTTCCAGTCAGTCCACTCAGGTGAACCCAAGCGAGAATTTTTGGCCTGATACCGCTGACTCCCATGACCGACCGGAAACTTAGTACTTAAAACAGGACTTTTGCAAAAAGCCCTGTAGTATACAGTTTTCAGTTTTCAGAAGAACGCGTTTTTTATGCTGAAAACTGCCTACTGAAAACTGAACACTTGGACTTTGCAAAAGTCCAGTTAGAACCGTGAACCGTGAACCGTGAACCGCTTCGGCCAAGTGCTTCACTTGGCCAAAGTCATATCCAGGACCCATTTGGCGGTCTTGGGTCTCGTGTGAAGCAGATAGGTAAAGTGATCTATGATCAGGGTTTCAACCTGGAGCAGGGTCTGCACGGAGGCCCCTGATATCCGGCTGATCTGAGCCAGACACCCCATGACCTCTCCGGACACAGCCATACGATCCGGAAAACTCATTTCACAATCATGACAGACCAGACCATTGGCGCTGTGACTGAAAAAAACAACCGTCTGACAGGGGGAGATGGCCGCTTTGCAGTTCAGGCACCTGGAGAACATGGGGTAGAGTCCCACCTCTCTCAGCAGGGACAATTGAAACACAATCAACAGCCCCAGACAATCGCGCCGGGCCGTGTCAGGGGATGTGGGATGACCCAAATCCTGGAGGTATTGGACAAAGGCATCAAACAGGGCTTCATGAGGATCATCATCGTGCATCAGCTTGGTGAGAAGTTCTGTGCCCAGTAAGGCACAATGATACGCCTCCAGGTGTCTGGACATGATCAGCACCAAATCGTACATCTGGTGAAATTCCCGAAGTGTGACCAGACTGCTGTTCTCATTGGGCAGGTACACGATGTGACCCCTGGAGAATCGTTCAATGGTCCCGCCAAAAGAGGATTTGGGCCGCCTGGCCCCCTTGGCAATGGCCTGTATCCTGCCATGGGACCGAGTCAGCAATGTCACAATCTGCGAGGTCTCGGAATACTCCATAGCACGCAGACAAATGGCTTGGTCTTTAATCAGCACAGAACATAGCCTCAGTCACATCCAAGAACCTGGCCCGAGGCATCACGTTGAATCTTCAACCGCTTAATGCTTCTGGCCTCTGCAGACATGATCGTAAAGGTGAGATTCTTGTACTCGAAGGTCTCTCCGCTCTTGGGAATATAACCCAACTGCGTAAACACAAAACCACCGACCGTATCATAGTCCTCATCTTCTGGCAGACCCAGTTCAAGCTTATCATTCAAGTCATCTACGTACGTACGCGCATCCAATTCTATGGTGTAGTCATCCAGGCGTACAATGCTCTCCTCAGGGATCTCCTCATATTCATCGGCAATCTCCCCCACCACCTCTTCCAGGATGTCTTCCAGGGTCACGATCCCGGCCGTACCTCCGTATTCATCCAGCACCACGGCAATATGCAGCTTCTGCGCCTGAAATTCATGCAGCAGCGCCCTGAGCGGCTTGGTCTCGGGCACAAAGTACGCCTCTCTGATGTGTTCACTCAGATTGAACGAGGCCGGGTCCTTGCCGATTTGCGAAAGCAGATCCTTGGCATAGACCAAGCCCACGATATTGTCAATGCGCTGCTTGTACACAGGCACGCGCGTGTGCCCGGCCGTGGCAATGGTATTGAGCAGGGTCTGTAAATCCGTATTGACTTCTACGGCCGTCATGTCGGTGCGTGGTGTCATGATCTCATCCGCCGTGGTATCGCTCAGTTCCAGCACGTTTTCGATCATTTCCTGTTCTTCCTCGTCCACCGCCCCTTCCAGACGGTGCTGTTCCAGTTCGGACAGAAAGTCCTCGTGCCTTTCTTCCTGCATTTCCTCGGGTGTGGTCTCAGGCACACCGGCCAGACGACGAATCAGACCGTCGTAGCCCTTTTGAAGAAAGATGACAGGGATCGCCCCGATGGACAGGACCCTCAACACCCCGTGGGTTCGGCTGATCAGTTTCTCACCCGCATACTTGGCCCAGGCATGGGGAATGGCGATACCAAAGACCAGGTAGAGCAGGGATCCGGAGACAAATGTCCACACATACACCTTGAGGGTGGAATTGACGAACACACCATCAAAGATCCAGATCAATCCCAGGAACATGCAGAATTCGCAGATCACCCGGTACAGGACGGAACACAAGATCAGCCTCTCACTGTCACTGACCAGGCGATTCACCTGTTCATCCACACTGTTTCTTCGACTCGATGCCTTAAAGGCGTCCTGGAGCCGACCAAAGCCAAACGTACGCAGGGCAATGTTATTCACAGAAAAAAACATGATGCCCAGTGAAAACAAACTGATACCTGTCAAAGCCCAACCTAGGTGGCCCACGAATTTACCTTTCAAACAAACCTCTTGCTTCAGCAGCCACTGCGGCGCTGACACGTCACAATTCTACTCATGTTTCACGTCATTCTCATAGATCGCGCCATAGCCCAGATCCCTGAGAATTCGATCTTCTTCAGCATGCATCTTCCTGGCGTCCTCGTCCACGAGATCGTCGTGACCCAGGTTATGCAGCATGCCATGGGTCAGATACAGGGCCAGTTCTGCCTGGGCACTGTGACCTCGCAAACGTGCCTGCTCCATGGCTTTTTCACCATTCACAATGACCTCAAAATGATACCGGCTTTCCGCCTCGTCCGTCAGGTCAAAACTAAAACAGTCTGTGGTCCCCTCGTGATCGAGGTATTGGGCATTCAATCGACAGGTCTCCTCATCCGTGATCACAGCCACACTCACCATGGCATCTGTCACCTGATAGGTGTGGCAAATCGTTTGAACCAGGGTCTCAATGGCATGAGGGTCCAAGTCAACCCCCTCAAAGGACTGATGAATCTCCACGTCAATCATGAGGTACTCTGTTCCACGTCAAGGGGTTCCACGTCACGAGGTTTGGCCTGCTCTCTTTCCTTGTCCTTGGTGCCATGGAGATAATCCAGGGCATCCGGTGACTTGGGATAGGCAATGCGCCCATGATAATGCGCTGCCAATGCCATGGACATCGCCTTCTCCACCTGGCTCAGTTCACGCAGTGTAATGTCGCACTCGTCAAACTGGCCGTCCTGAAGCCGCTTCATGGAAATGTTATGAATCACGGTCTCCACCTTGGCAGGCGAGACTTCCGCCAGAGACCGAACCGCGCCCTCCACAGAATCGGCAAGCATGACAATCGCAGCCTCCTTGCTCCTGGGTTTGGGGCCGGCATATCGAAATTCGCTCTCACTGGGAGGGGCCTCCTTGGGCCGTTCCCCATTGACGGGCGACTCGTGTTTTTTCAGGGCCTCGTTGTAGAAGGGCTCCACCAGGGTCGTGCCATGATGGGTCTCAATGAACTGACGCAACACAGCCGGCAACTTGTATTCCTTGGCCATCTCGATCCCGTCTTTGACATGGCCTACAATAATGAGCTGGCTCATGGTCGGCGACAGTTCTTCATGCTTGCTCTTGCCGCCGCCCTGATTCTCGATGAAGTAGGAGGATTTGGGAATCTTGCCGATGTCGTGATAATACGCGCCCACACGACAGAGCAATCCATTTCGTCCAATGGCCTCGGCCGCAGCCTCTGCAATGGACCCAATCATGAGGCAATGGCTGAAGGTCCCGGGTGCCTCCATGGCCAGCTTCTTGAGCAAGGGCTGATTGGCATCACTGTAGTCCAGGAGGGTCATGCTCGTGGCAATACGAAACAGCTTTTCAATCAACGGCAGAAAACTCTGAATCAACAGGCCCACCAAAAACGAAAATCCGCCGTGACACCCTGCCACCAGGAAGACCTGACTCCAATCCGGTGATCCGTCTTTGGCCACCAATCGCTGGAGATATCCGGCACTCAGCGCCGTGATAAACACCGCCGATGCAGTCAGAGAACTGACCTCCAGAAGCTTCATGCGCGTACGTATTTCCAGCAAAGAAAACCCGCTGGCCACAATGCCTGACATCATCACCACAAACAGGGTAATGTCGGACAGTTGATACGGCAGGACAGCCACGTCCTTGATGATCAGGCAGGTGAACAGGGCAAAGAAAATGCTCATCTCAATGGCAAACCGCTGATCATAGGCGATGGCCAGCATGATGGCCACCATCACCACCCCACCTGTGGCAAAGCCCGTGGACCAGGGAGACCCCGCAGCCGACAGGATGCCGATCTTGGTGGTGATCAGCGTGGACAGAAACAACGCACACAGCACAATCGCACGCGTATGATTTTTGATCATACGTTTTTGAAAGCGATGGACGTACAGGCCTGCCCCCAAAGAGACCATCAACACCAGCACCGTCGTGGGAATCACGCCCTGGAATTCACGATTGAGCAAATGATCGAAGGATAGGATCAGACTGCACGCGCCCACATACACCAGCCAGATCAGCAGAGAATTCGCCATATCTGCATCCAGCAGCTTGGTCAGCCATGACTTCTCAGACGAAATGGACTTTCGCACCTGGTCTCGTCTGAGATTTGTTTTTTTAAACCGTGACATCTGTCGATTCTCCGTCCCCTCAGATCACCTGTTCAAGGCGCTCTGAGTTTGAGTCCTCTCCACGCGGTTTTCGGGCTGCAAGTTCCCTGTCCTGTTTATCCTTGTACGCCTGAACAATATTCTGTACCAGTCTATGCCTCACAATATCGGTTTTCTTCAGTTGAATCACGCCAATCCCGTCTATATCCTTGAGCGTGGCCATGGCCTCCACCATGCCACTGGTCTGGTGGGCATCCAGATCAATCTGCGTGACGTCACCGGTGATCATCATTTTCGACCCATGACCCAGCCTTGTCAAGACCATCAGCATCTGCTTGGCTGATGTATTCTGGGCCTCATCACAAATGATCACAGACTCGTTCAAGGTCCGACCCCGCATAAATGCCAGGGGGATGATCTCAATCACGTCCAACTCGATGAACTTGCGCATCTGCACAAAATCCATCATGTCTTCCAGGGCATCAAACAACGGACGCAAATACGGATTGACCTTGGCCTGCAGATCGCCCGGCAGAAAACCCAGCTTTTCACCGGCCTCCACGGCAGGTCTGGCCAGGATGATTCTGCGAATCTGTTTTTTCTTGAGCATGGACACGGCCATGGCCACAGCCAGGTACGTCTTGCCTGTGCCTGCAGGCCCCACACAAAACGTGACATCATTGGCCTCCAGGGTCTCAATGTACTTGAGCTGGCCCTCGGTGGAGGGTTTCACGGCCTTGGCCCGGGAGAAAACGACCAGGCCCCTGCTCTGCGCCAACGCCTCACTGTCGGGCGGCACCGGCCCCTTGACCAGGTCTTCAAGGGCCTGATGGGTCAGCGCATCATGCCGAATAAGATGCTTCTGCATCCGATCCAGGACGGCGGCTGCCCGATGCACATTCTCCTTGGTCCCCACGATCCTGACCCCTTCTTTGCGCGGCGTCAACCGCACGCTCAGGGCCTGACGCAGATACCGTAAATGACTGTCAGCCGGTCCAAACAACTCCACATGCTTTTCCGGCTGATCCAAATGAACCGTGGTTTCCAATATGAACCTCAAATAACTTGAACCTGCGATCTAGCAGCACAATGCAAAAAACATATAGGCAAACGGTGCGGCAATCAACAGTGAATCGAGCACATCCAGCAGACCGCCAAATCCCGGCACATGACTTGAAGAATCCTTTTGAACGGCATCCCGCTTCAACATGGACTCCACAAGATCACCCATTTGGCCAATAAATGCAAAACAGCCACCAAACACCACAGCGGCTGAACGTGTCATTATACCCGTACAGTCGGCAAAAACCACGGACAATATTACTGCAAAAATACAGGCTCCAGCCAATCCCTCCCAGGTTTTTCCCGGACTAATACGAGGTGAAAACTTGTGCTTTCCAATCAAACGCCCCACTGTATAGGCGCCAATATCCGAAAACTTGACCACCAGAACGAACATCACCACTGGCCACAAACCATACTCCACCCGAAGGGCCATGGCAAAGCAGCTCAACCAGCCCAAGTACACAATGGCCAGACTCCCTGCACCACACGCGTGTATCACGCCGTCAATGCCGAACCTGACCGCATGCACTGCAAACATCGCTAGAAAGCACAAAACCAGGACAAATCCAGGCAACCATTGACAGGACCACCCCAGCCAGTGTTGAAAGAACGGGATCGTCACCAGAACCGAGGATCCGATAATCGTGACCCACACCGGAATCTTCAGACCCTTGGCCTGAACCAGCCCAGCCAATTCCAGATGCATGGGAATCTGAAGCACCATGATCAGCAAACACAGAATCGCGCCCTGCATGGCCCTGTCATTCTCCTGAGACACGGTCAATGCCCCGTCCAGCCAGCCATCCAAGATAGCCAACCCAATGAATGCCCCAGCCATCAGAACTCCGAAAAGCAGTCGATATTTCAGCATAATTTAGATTTTAATCCTCATCTGTCAGACAACTGACCCAAAAAACAGATGCTAAGTATAAGCGTTTGAAACAACATAGCAAGAAAAGAACCAGTTTATCACGGATGGTTGTGGCCCCTGACCCCTGCCCTCTGATCCCTGACTCCTAACCCCCTTCGCCAGAATCCCAAATTTATCAAAATTGTTTGCCTTTTTGGGACGTTGGCAGTACCATGCCCAGCAGGAGAATGGAGACCTGATGAGCAGGTTGGGAATTGGCCCATGGAGAGAGGCTGTTCTAGTATGGCTCAACTTGACAAGGACAACATAACGGGGGGCAGGACTGACAGCGATCGGACCATACAAGAGTATGTCGATCAGTTGACGGATGAGCATCGCATGCTGGTGGTGCTCAAGTCACAACTGTATGGTGGCTCCTGGTCTCCCATGCTGGATGACCTAAAAAACCGGTTGGAAGGTAAGCCCTATATTTTTAAGCTGGTCAATCGCATCAATGATGACATTGAGCGAATTGAGGCCATGCAAGCCTTCGAACAGGAGCACAACATGGATTTGTGTGATTATGTGGGACTCGATTAATAATTAGTTTTTCAGGAGAAACGGATAAAATGGATGTCAAGATAAAGACCGCGTTAATCAGTGTCTCAGACAAAACTGGTGTGGTGGAATTTGCGCAGGCCCTGGCTCAACTGGGCGTCAAGATTATCAGTACAGGCGGCACTGCCAAGACCCTGGCTCAGGCCGGACTGGACGTGATTGCCATTGACTCAATCACGGGATTTCCTGAAATGATGAATGGACGCGTCAAAACCCTGCACCCAAAAATTCACGGAGCCCTGCTCGCCCTGAGGGACAACCCGGATCACATCCGAGCCATGGAGACCCACGACATCGACCCCATTGATCTGGTCTGTGTCAACCTGTACCCCTTTGAACAGACCGTGGCCAATCCCAATTGCACCCTGGCAGAGGCCATTGAAAACATCGATATCGGTGGACCAAGCATGATTCGCTCGGCCTCGAAAAACCATAAATTCGTGACCGTGGTCACTGATCCCAGTCAGTATGAGAAGGTCACGGAACAGTTGCTGGCCAACAATGGTGCTGTGGCCCAAGACCTGAGAAGCGATCTGGCCCGTATCGCCTTTGGCCTCACAGCCTCGTACGACGCGGCCATTTCCGCGTACCTCAATGTCAAGGCAGGCGTGGAATTCCCGGAACGCATCACCCTCAGCCTCCAGCAGGAAGCCACCTTGAGATATGGCGAAAACCCTCACCAGAGCGGCGCATTCTACAAACGCCCCAATGCCATAGAAACCTCTGTGAGCAGCGGCGAACTGCTCGAAGGCGGCACAGCCATCAGCTTCAACAATCTGCTGGACACCAATGCAGCCTTCGAACTGGTCAAGGAATTTGACGAGCCCGCAGTGGTCGTGGTCAAGCATCTCAATCCCTGCGGCTGTGCCATTGATGACGACATTCGCATGGCCTACAGAAAGGCCTATGAAGGCGATGTGGTCAGCGCCTTTGGCGGCATTATTGCCCTGAACAGAAAAGTCGATGTGGAACTGGCCCACACCATCATGGAATCCTACAGCCGATACGGCAAGGCCCTGGGCGCGAGCGGCTTCTTTGCAGAAGTCATCATCGCCCCGGAGTTTGACGCAGAAGCCATTGAAATCATCCGGACACTCAAGAGCTGGGGCAGCCGTGTCCGCCTGGTCCAGACCGGGCCCATGAACCGTGCCAAACTGGATGTCAACGAATTCGATGTACGCTGCATCATTGGCGGCATGCTGCTTCAAAAACGTGACCTGGTCGGCTGGGAACCGGATCAACTCACCTTCCCCACCAAGGCCAAGGCCACACCCGAACAACTGGCAGACCTCAAGGTGGCCTGGCTTGCTGCCAAGCACACCAAGAGCAACACCATTGTGCTCGTGAAAAACAAGAAGGTCATTGGCGTGGGTGCCGGCCAGATGAACCGTATAGAATCAGGCCTTCTGGCGTTCAAGCAGGCTGGCGAAGAAACCAAGGGGTCGGCCATGGCCTCTGACGCATTCTTCCCCTTCCCCGACAATGTGGAAAACGCGGCCAAACATGGCATCAAGGCCATTGTCCAGCCGGGCGGCTCCAAAAAGGACGCCGAAGTCATTGCTGTCGCGGATGCCGCAGGCATTGCCATGGTGTTTACAGGCAAGCGGCATTTTAAACACTAGAACGGTTTTCAGTGTTCGGTAGGCAGTTTTCAGCCGGTTGTCTACAGACAAACAACAAAGCGGCCCCTCATAGCGAAGGGGCCGCTTTCTTTTTACAATCCAATGCAGGTGACAGAAGGCATTTCAAGCGTGACAATCTGATACTCAGTGTTTGCGATTGCCTCGTCGATTTCCGCCAGGGCCTCCTCCGTCGTCTTGATCTCATTCACAGCAGATCTGAGACGCACGCTTTGGGCCAGTTCCTTCTCCACGCGAGTCAACTGTTTTTTAAGTGCTTGAAGTTCCGCCATATCGCCGGCCAGCTTGCCCCCTGAAAAGAGAATTTCCTCGCTGATTCTGGCCAGTTCATCGCCCCCGGTCTGATTGACCAGCCTGGCCTTGTGCTCCGCCACCTTCATTCGAAGAGACACCATTCGCTCCATAGCAGCCACATATTCACTAGGATTCTTATCCTTGACCGCCTCAAGATTCGTTTGCATCACACTCACCAGAGACTCAAAATCCCTGAGCACCGGATCACTGGACAGGGCCTTGTTGATTTTGCCCTGGATTTGCGAAATCTCCAGTTCAACGGCTGCATTGCTGGACTGCTGCCTGGCAATATCCATCTCGAGATTTTCAATGTGATCCATCAAGTCCCTGCGCTGTTGATTAATCTCTGACGTGGAGGTGTGCTCCACAGTTGCCAAGTCCAGAAATGGATCAGATGAATAGGCTTGCTGACCATCTCTGGTGCCCACCACAATCACGGAATCCTGGACTGTGTAGCACAACTCGTAGAAACCGCCTCCCAGGGCCTTGAGAAGTACGCTCAAAGCCGTACCCAAGGATACTGCCGGTATGCCGTCCATGTCGATAGGCGTAGTCCGCTCAATCTCAGCATTGTCAAAGAGATCTTTCCACAACACCGTGACATTCAATGGAGGACTTACTGCATTTCTCAGAGTTTCAAATGCCTGTGCTGCAGGAAGCTCAGGTGTAAACTCACTCAAGTCAATCATGGTGTCCAGTTGGGCCTGCAAGGCTGGAGATACTCGAGACACCTCCGACATCTTACCACGTAAACTCTCCATCTTGTGTCCAAGCCTGGCCTTTTCATCCGTCAGATTACTGAGCCGCTCACCCAGTTTACCCTGCATCTTACTGTAGTAGGTCTGCATGGTCTGATCCATATATTCAACCAGACTCCGGGCGAAACCTGAGGCGTCAGCCACATCAGAAGCCAGTTCGTGAACAAACACGGTCAGCGAATATGGGCTCTCCCGAAAAGTGACATTGCCCACACGAATCCGGTATTTCAGTGAGTCTGCACGAGAACCGTATGCCTGGACAAGCTCAATCAGCTCCTTGGGATCATTCACGATCGTGGTTGAATCAATTTTCAACACGAATCCCACACCAGGGACGGGCTTTTCACTGTTGCTCGACGGCTGGCCCGCACAGGGCACAACCAACCCGACAGCCAAACAGAAAGCCATCATGTGTGTCATCAGTTTCATGAGATGTCTCCTTTCTAATGAGTCAATGCCAGTAATCTCTTTTGTGCAATATCGGCCCAGGGATTGTCTGGAAACAGGGCCACGACTCTCTTGTACTTTGCAATCGCCTCACGCCTTAACCCCGGTGTACCTCTGAAACGATCGGCGCACACGACCATAGCCCTGGCCGCTTTATCCACCTCTGCCTTGACCTGATCCAGCGGATCTTTAATCTCATTCATCTTGGATTCGAGGGCAGAGATCCTGGCAGCCGTATCCAGGTGCTTTTGAACCTCCACCTCCATGTCCAACAGAAAATCGGCCCTTGCCAAAAGCATGTCTGCCTGGGCTTCCAGCACAGCCAGGGATGGAGTCTCCGGTGCCAAGACCCCTGGCTTTGGCCTGTGAGGCAAACTCAAAATCACAGCTAGAACAAGGACCATGATGGCAGCCACGCCAAGGCGTCGCTGTATTTGTCGAACTCTCCGATCGCGGACATAGATCTGCTGAACATCTACCTGGACACAGCGTCTTTGGGCAGCAGCATCTGCTTTGTGAATCATGTCTAATACAGGATCATGCTGTTTCATAATACACTCACGTCCTCCAATAACTTTCTGAGTCGATCCCTGGCACGCGACAAACGCACATGACAGGCGTTGGTTGAAATCTTCAATATCCTGCACACCTCAGCCACGGCCAGACCTTCAAGATACACCAGCACCACAGGCTCCCGTAAACGAGCCGGCAAACGGGCCACGGCCCGCCTTACAGCCTGATGCACTTCCTCCTGTTGAGCCAGCGTAGAGGCACAGGGTTGCTCTCTTGCAGGCTGTGTTCCTCGACGTTTAAAACGGATCATCCGCCGATACCGGGCTGACCTGCACTGATTTACGGCAATGGTAAAAATCCAGCTCTTCAAACTGCAGTCACCTCGGAATCGATGAAGGTGCCTGTACACTGCCAAAAATACATCCTGCGTCACATCGTCCACGTCTCCCGACCAGCCCAGCAACCGATACACCAACCCGGCCACACCCTCGCCATATTCGGCCACAACCTGCTCAAACGCAGCCTTGTCTCCAGTATGAAGCCTCGCCACTAGCTTGTGATCGTCTCTCGTCTTGGCCATGACACAGTATTAGACTCCGCCAAAGGCCCTAGGCTTACAAAAAAATAGAAAAAAGACTTGGTGATACGTCTCCTATGTATAGAGTCTGAATGAAATCCTTGTCCACCGCGAAATCTCAGCCTATAGTATGATCTAATCGGGTCCAGATCGCATACTGATGCGGATTTTCAAGCCCTCTGTAATGTGAGAGACTGGAATCATCATGAAAGCCAATTGGATTCTACTCCATAGTGAACTTGTCTGTGCGTCTCAGAAGTTGGGTGAATTGTCTTGGTTGAGATGGCTGGTGCTGGTGATTTCTATCTTACTGGGCCCTGCCATTGCCTATTTGGGAGTAAGGGTTGATACCTGGTACTTTGGTGCTTTTGTCATGTGGTTCGTGTTTGTTGCGGGCTATGTCAAATTGATCAGTCAGGACAAACGGCAGAAAACTCTTCTCAGCCTCAGGGCCCAATGGGGCCAAGCCACGGACAGGAAGAGAGATCTTGCTGACATTGAGAGCTACTATACACTCACCAGGGACCCCATGGATCATACCTGCCTGGATGACCAGACCTGGTTGGACATGAACATGGACCAATTATATGCTGCCATAGATCGTACACACACCAGCCCGGGCCAAAGCATGCTCTACAAAATCCTCAGGACGCCGCAGTCGTCGGATGAGACTCTCAAACAAAGAAATACGGTGGTCCGTTTGTTCATGAATCAGCAGGATCTTCGAGAGAAGGTCCAACTGGATCTCATGCGTCTGGGACGTCAACGGGAACCAGGTATTACCTCCCTGATTTGGGGAGACATACCGCAGTCAACACCCTTTCGACATCTCTACTCAGCTCTGGCTCTAGTGGCCTTGACAGGCCTTGTTTTGGGATACCGCTTTTTGGGATGGTCAAGTCTGCTTCTTGTAGTATTGCCCCTCTACCTGATCAACATGCTCGTAACCTACCGGATTAGACTACAACTGATGTGTCACTTAACCAGCATTCGCTATCTGGGAGACATGATACGGATAGCCAAGTCATTGGCCACAGCAAAGTGCGTTGAACTCTCCAGGTACAAACAGGCTATGGAGGCCATTGTGCCTTTAGTACAATCAATTGATTCGAAGACTGTTTTCCTAAAGCCTGAGAACTCGGTCAGCTCCGATTTAGGCGTCTTGGTGTATGGGCACCTCAATACCTATTTTCTTCAGGAAGTCAGGACTTTCTATGCCGTCCTGGACAAACTCCGAGCCCATCAAAAAGAGCTCCAGACACTGTATAGCCTGATCGGGGAATTAGACGCCCTAATGGCTGTGGCTTCGTATAGACATGGACTGGGTGACGCCTTATCTGAGCCGACCTTGCTACAGGAAGAGGTCCTGGACGCCGAGGATCTCAGACACCCCATGATCCCCGATTCTGTGCCCAACTCTATCTGTCTGCGAACCAGAGGAGTCACCGTCACCGGTTCAAACATGGCAGGTAAGACCACATTCTTACGCACATTGGGTATCAATGCCATTCTGGCCCAAACCCTTTATGTCACCCTATCCACATCCTACAAGGCCAAAGCGTTTCGGATCATCTCCTCCTTGAATGAAAGGGATGATCTATTGGCAGGCAAGAGCTATTACTTAGTGGAAGCCGAGAATCTCCTCAGAATGGTCAGGGCCTCTGAACGAGACCATCCTGTCCTGTGCCTCATTGATGAACCCCTGGTAGGTACAAACTCCTCAGAAAGAATTGCCGCCTCCCTGGAGATACTTCGATATTTGGTCAAACACAATGCCATCGTGTTTGTATCCATGCACGATCTCGAACTGGCCCACACATTGGAGCCGGACTACGAAAGCCATCATTTCAGTGATGATGTGGACACACAGGGCCTGACATTCGACTATAGACTTCGTCAGGGGATTGCCTCCACAAGCAATGCCATCAAGCTCCTCGCTTACCTCAAGTACCCAAAAGAGATTGTCGACAGAGCCACCAAAATAGCCGACGGGCGATAGTCACGCCTTCTCATCACGAAATCCTGAGATGACCCCTGCAAATGAGATCACCCAACTATTGGGTTTTGACGCGTATTAGTGTGAATGAGTATCCTGGAAACCTGTGCTCGAACTGTGCACCGGACACAGGCATAACACGGGTCTTGGGCACGATCTGCATGGGATTTTCCAGACTATTGTTTACTGCAATGTCATGCGAGGTGAACACTGTGACGTCAGCGTCAGGTTGAACCGATCCGAGTCCCTTGAGATCGATCATGCCTGTAAACGGTGCTTCAGCATAGTTAACGGCCCTGACCAGAATGTCACCTGTGGCTTCGTCACGCCCGGCTGTGGCAAAGAAGGTCTCTTCTTGGGTCGCTGTGGCCTCATGGATGAGTTCATTATCCAGATAGCATTTGATCTGCATACCTGAAAGCTCGACCTTGACATCGTACCATTGGTTGGTTTCCACGCGTCCGCGCCGGCCCCGCCCCACCAGGCTCTGGTTGTATTCAATGGCGTGCTGGGTATTGCCCCACCCGCCCACGTTCCACCAGTATTTGTTTTGTCCCTCACGGCCAAAGGCGATGAGAAAACCCTCAGGTCCACTGAGCTTGCGGGCCTTGAGCGTGAGCGTGTAGCCTGTCCAGAATTCGTCGCCTGTAGTGCTCAGACCATTTCTTCGGCTGGACTGTCGATACGCCCCGTCCTGTACGGCCCAGCGACCGCTCTCGACCTTCCAGCCCTCTGCACCGGAAGGAAAATCTGAACGATACAGCACCTGGCCTTCTTTGTTTTCAACACGAATGTCCTTGAACTCTGCGGATGTACCCCAGGTACCCACACCTATGGCCCCGGCAATGGCCCGGGGGCCGGACTCAGGCAGCGTGACTTCGGTCTTGACCGTGTAGCTGGGCAGATTTCTGCCCAGGAGTTTCCACAGATAATACGACGCAGTACCGAACGAACGGGTGCTGTCAAAGTAGATCATGGCATGCCACGGCGGCGGTGCGTCCACCAGTTCAGTGCGTCCCTGCACGTGGCCCAGGAGCGGTGCGTAAGACACCATGTTGACAGTGTCCGCGTTGCGTTCACAGCCCATCAGGAAGATGCCTTCGGACAGGGCGGCCAGCAGGTTGCCCCGCAGTGGCGTGACATTGCCGCTGGTCACAGCCACTTCACCCAGATAGAGGGGCGGCAGGTCACGATCACGGTCATCATACCGATTGAAGCCCGTGGCAAACCAGCGTGGTGAACTGTAATAGTGCCGATCTTCAATGTCATAACGAGCATTGCCCAGAGATTCGCGACTGGTCCAGGACAGGTCGGCCAGGGTCTTGAGGTCAGGGTATTTTGCCATGAGCGCGTCATAGACAAAACGGTATCGTTCGCCATAGTCAGGACCCTGGTTTTCATTGCCGATTTCAATATACTTCAGATCGAACGGCAGCGTATGCCCTGCTTGAGCGCGCATGCGTCCCCACGTGGAATCCATGGGCCCGTTGGCGTATTCCACAATGTCCAGAAAGCCGTCGCGAACCCAGCCCATGTCGTCCATGGGCACGGTCTCTCGCTGTCGGAAGATACAGGTCTGGCCCACAAAGCCCACCCACAGGGGCTCTGCCCCGAGATCCTCACAGAACCGCAGGTACTCATACAGACCCATGCCCTGGGTGCGTCTCACCATCCACGGGCCAAAGCGTTCCGCGCGTTGTTCCAGGGGCCCCACAGTGAGCTTCCAGTTGTACGCAGTCTCCACCGTACCGCCCTCGACCACACAGCCGCCTGGAAATCGAACGAATCCCGGCTTGAGGTCTGCAATCATCCGGGCCAGGTCAGGGCGCAGACCGTTGGCCTGGCCCTTCCACGTATTGACAGGAAACAGGGACACAAAGTCCAGCCACAGCGTACCTTTGACATTGGCGGTGATAACAAGGCGGGCCCTGGCGTGCGTTTGACTGGCTGTAAGTGTCCCTGTAAACCGCGTCCAGTCGGATGTCACTTGGGTGATCGTGACAGCACTCGAGCAGGCCTTGCCGGTCTCGTCTTCCAGTCGAACGGTCAGCGGCCCTGTACCGCGTGCATACAGGGACAGGGCATAGCCTGTGCCCTGCTTCACACCGATGCCGAAGAATCCCTGGTTGGCCGCGCTCACCCTGCCATTGGCCAGGTCCGTGGTCTCCAATCGCATGCAATAGCAGGAGGGCTCTGTGATGCCGCCGGTTTTTTCCAGGTGCATGCTGCCCTTGGCATCGCCCTCCCGGATCAACGACCAGAATGGAATCTCTGCGGTAGAATAGCCAAACCGATCAAAGCCCGCGCGCGCACCGCCCGGGTCCACCCACCGACCGTTGCGCAGTGTATACCCTTCAGGCGCACGAGAGTCTTCAAAGGCCCGGTTTCGAATCAGTTCTCCGTACAGCCCTCCGTCCACACCGTGGTTGATCTCCTCCAGGAAGATCCCGTACATGTGGGGATTGATCCTGGGACCCGGTTGAGTCACATCCACCGAAATGGCCGCCTGATTGGCATGGAGCAGGGTCGTGAACAACAGAGTGACAAGATAAAACACGTGTTTCATGATAATACCCTTTATCCCAATAACCGACTACCAAAACCTGGGTCTATGATCCGCGATCCGCGATCTGTGATCTGTGATCTGTAATCCGTGATCCGTGATCTGCCGACTGAAAACTGAAAACCGATCCCTGATCACTGATTGTGATTGGGAATCTCCTGGCCGAGCAAATGCTGCACAAAGAAGTCGCGACGTTTGCGTTCGCCATGGGGCCCGCCGCTGCCGTGACGCGCACCCGGTATGACCACCAAATCAAAATCCTTTTCCGCCTTGATGAGCGCGTCGCAAAAACGGAAAGTACTTTCAGGGGGTACATTGTCATCCAGTTCACCCACAATCAACATCAGATATCCCTGGAGACGGGCAGCATTGTCAATATTGGAGTTTTCACTGTACTGCGGCCCCACGGGGTAGCCCATCCACTGCTCGTTCCACGAGGCCTTGTCCATGCGGTTGTCGTGGCACCCGCAGGCTGCCACGGCCACCTTGTAGAATTCCGGATGGAACAGCACGGCCCCGGCCGCATTCTGGGCGCCGGCAGAGGTGCCATAGATACCCACGCGGCTGATATCGTAGTAGGGATACCTGGCTGCCGCAGCCTGGTGCCACAGGATGCGATCCGGAAACCCGGCGCCCTTGAGATTGTGCCAGCACACGTCGTGGAAGGCCTTGGACCGATTGGCTGTGCCCATGGCATCCATTTGCACCACAATAAAGCCCAGGTCCGTGTACGATGAAAATCGACTGTACGGGCTGAAACTCTTGGGTACATAAGAGCCCTGCGGGCCCGCATAGATCTGTTCAATCACAGGGTATTTTTTTGCAGGGTCAAAGTCCCTGGGCCTGCAGATGATCCCCCAGATGTCGGTCTTGTTGTCACGACCCTTGGCCACAAACACCTCAGGGGCCTGCCATCCCTTGGCCTGGAGTTCACTGATGTCTGCCTGCTCCAGGTCACACACCAGGGATCCGTCTGATACACGGCGCAGGGTGTGCACAGGTGCCCTGTCCACGCGGCTGTATGTGTCAATGAGATAGGTCTGATCAGGCGAGTATTGAATGGTATGCGTGCCGTTGCCCTGGGTCAGGGCCACGAGACCGGTACCGTCAAAGTTGACGCGGTAGTAGTGAATGAAGTAAGGATCTTCCCCAGGAGTCATGCCACATGCAGTAAACCAGATCTGGCGCGTCTCCTCATCGATCCGGTCAATGCCGCGGATCACATACTCGCCCTGTGTGATCTGAGTCATGATCGGATCACGTGCGCCATTGACCAGGTACAGGTGACGCCAACCATCCTGCTCGGACACGTAGATGATTTCATTCGTTTGCTCAAGCCAGTTCACGAGGTTCAGGCTGAGATTTTCCGTGTGCATGGTCCAGATAAAGGTCTCGGTCTTCTCATCCACCAGATTCCGTGTGGTACCGGTCCACGCATCCACCTCCACGATGCGAAGTCTCTGATGTCCCCGATCGTTCAACTGATAGGTAAAGTGTCGATTGTCGGAATGCCAGTGAATCTGAGGCCGCTGCCAGCCGAACTCCTGTTTATCCACATCAGGCTTGATCTGTGTTTTGTCCTTGAGGGTAAAGAGATTCAATTCATAGGTCGAGAACTTGTCACCTGGCAAGGCATAGGGCCGCGAACGCAGGACAGCACGCCCCCCCTGGGCCGGTGACGATTCAATAAGATGCACTTCTTTGCGATCCCCCGGCTCAATGCGATACGCCACAATCGCCTGGGAATCCGGGGACCAGTTGACCATGCCATACGCGGCGTCCTCTGTGCCGTCCTGACTCAGGGCCACGGACTCGTCCTCGCTGTCGCCATCGCCGCGCACATACACGTTGTAGTCCTTGACCAGGGCGATCCACTGACCGTCCGGTGATGTCAGAGTGCCGCTGCGTCGTCCCCTGCCCTGACCTGCGGATCTGCGAGTGGCTCTGGAGGGAGTCGCCTCGTCAGAGTCAGGCTCGGCGTCACCGATTCGCGTGCACGCATAGGTGGCCAGGTCACATGACCATTGTGTCCCGTCCACGGCAAACTCAACGGCCTTGTCAGTCAATTGAATCGTGCTGAACGGCAGCTTGTCGGGTGAGTAGGTTTTCCCTGCAGGCGCAGACAGAGAAGCAGCCAGTCTGGCATGGTCAAACGCAGGGGCACGCGTGCCCTCTTCCGCGTTGACTGCAATAAACTCACGGGTTGAATCCGCCAGGTCATTGCGATACCAGAACCGGGTATCATTCGCAAACCAGTTGGGCCTGACGCGTGCCTTGTCATACCCGCTGGGGCCCCGCGCGCCCCGGGTGCGACCCTGGGGAGACAACGGCTCAGCACGCGAAAAAGTCAACTCGCAGCAAACCAGGCATAACAGGCCGACACAGACAGACATGCGTGTTCGATTCATGGAAAGCTCCTGTATCTAAAGAGACTAGGGCATCACTGCCAGCATGGGTGATGCCTTGTAAGGCAACCTGCCCATTGGATCCAATGGAAAGACAGACAAACCAGATGGAGTATCCTGTACTGAAGCAACCTATCGCCTATTGCCCTTCAGTCTTCAGCCTCATCGACCTTTTCTACCCTGTGCAGATCTGCTCTACGTCTGCCAGACTCTTGGGGATGGGTTGTCCGAGCAAACGGTATCCCTGCGCTGTCACCAGGATGTCATCTTCAAAACGAATGCCGCCAAAATGCCGATACGCCTCCAGGGCCTCGTAATTCACGAACTGAGTCAGTTTGTTCTCAGATCGCCATTGATCGATCAACTCAGGAATGAAATAAATGCCCGGCTCCACGGTCACCACATAGCCGGGGGCCAGGGCCTTGCCCAGTCTCAGACTGCACCAGCCAAAGGCAGGGTTGCGTTTCAGGGTGTCTGTATAGCCGACATATTGCTCGCCCAGGTTTTCCATGTCATGAACGTCCAGACCCATCATGTGGCCCAAACCACATTGGAAGAACAGGGTATGTACATCCGCAGCCACGGCCTCTTCCACGTCGCCCTTCAGAATCCCCAGGGCCTTGAGGCCGGACACGAGTTCTGTGGCAGCGAGACGATGCAGCGACCGAAATTCCACTCCCGGCGCGATCGCCTCAATGGCCCGCTCCTGCGCGTTCAGCACGATCTCGTAGACTTCTCGCTGCTTGGCTGTGAATCGCCCGGACACGGGAATCGTACGCGTGATGTCACTGGCGTAGTGCAGGCGCGTTTCCACGCCGGAGTCATGCACCACCATGTCCTGGGCCTGCAGGGTATTGTCGTGCGTGGGATTGTGCAGGATCTCCCCGTGAACAGAGAAGATCGTGGGAAAGGACAGCCCAAGGCCCTGGGACTTGACCATGCCCTCAAGATACCCCACCACCTCCCGTTCCACTTTACCGGGCCGCGCCAGCTGCATGGCCGTAGTATGCGTGAGGTACGACATGGACAGCGCGGTTTCGATCTCCTCGATCTCTTCAGGCGACTTCACGGAACGCTGCGCCACCACCGCGCGAATCAACGGATCGGACGGATCGGGTTCTGCGCCCAGCAGGGCCTGAAGCACCAGTCGATTCTGAGCCTGATAGGGAGGCAGCACATGAATCTCCCGCCCTGCAGCCACGGCCTTGCGGATCACGCGATCCAGATCTTCAATGGGTGCCGTATCCGTGACATCGACACGGGCCGCCTTGTCTTTCAGCAGGGGCTGGGGCCCTGTCCAGATCAGCTCCTCCACAGTCACGTCATGGCCGAACACACAGGTGGATCGAGCCTCCAGATCCAGCACAGCAGCCAGGCCCGGTTCGTCCAGGCCGACATAATAGAGAAAGGTGCTGTCCTGACGAAAGGGAAAGATATTGGCCGCATAATTCATGGGGCTGTCGTGATTGCCCAGCAGCAAGACCAGTCCGCGTGACAACTGGTCAAACAGGCCCTCTCGTCTCTGGCCATAGGTCTCAGGTGTAAACATAGTGGGTCCTCAAAACAGGTGAACTCT
The DNA here is from genome assembly GCA_021736645.1 of Phycisphaerae bacterium. Classification (GTDB taxonomy): domain Bacteria; phylum Planctomycetota; class Phycisphaerae; order Sedimentisphaerales; family Anaerobacaceae; genus JAIPFM01. The sequence continues at coordinate 79,676 of JAIPFM010000108.1, forward strand.
TAACACACTCATGACTCGGTCTTTTGCGGCGCAGTCAACAGACTCACCACGACCAGGGCTACCACAGACAGCACAATCGCTGGCAACACCTCATCCAACCCTTGCCAGGGCTGTGGGATGGACTCCTGAACCAAAGGCTTCCAGATCAGGGTCACGATCGTCCCGGTCAGAATGGAGCCAATGGCCCCGGCTGTGGTGGCCCGCTTCCAGAACATGGCGGCAATCAGGGTCGGTGTAATGGCTGAACCGTAAATCGTGTACGCGTACAGCGCCTTTCTGAAAAATCCGGTGTTCTCGGAAAAGGCACGGGTCACCAGATACGCGATCACACCAAACATCAACACGAGCAACCGGCTGATAAAGATGACCTTCTTCTCGTCAGCCTTGGGATTGATGTATTTGGAATACACATCATTGATGAAGGTCGTGGCAGGCACCAGCAGGAACGAATCTGCCGTGGAGATGATGACACCCACCACGGTGATCATGAACAGCACGCCCAGGGCAAAGGGCATGTGATGGCGCGCCGCATAGATCAGGATGTAGCGTCCGTTGGTCTCTTCCGGTGTCATGCTGCCTGCGACCCAGGCTGTGGCAATAATCAGCATTTCAATGATCAGGGCTGCAAAAATCAGTGTCACGACAGCCTGTTTGGCGCCCCTGGCATTGCGGCTGGCAAAGATACGCTGATACTGGTTGGCGTCCCCCATGACCAGCAGAAACACGGGCAGCAGATAGTTGATGATCTGCACAGGGGTATACACGCCCCACAACTGCATGTGTTTTTCGTGATTGGGCATGGCCGCATAGGCCTCCTGCATGCCGCTGTACCCCCCCGCCTTGAACCACATCACAGGAAACGCGATCAGCAGGGAAATCGTGATGATCGACCCTGTGACCACATCCATACTGGCCAGACTCTTGAGCCCTGCCATCATGGTGTACATGATAATAAAGGCGGCTGCGATCATGATGGACACATCCTTGGTCAGCCACGAATTTTCGCCCTGCTCTCCAATCACACGCAGCACAGCTCCGCCTGCGTTGAACTGGTAACTCACAATCACCATATACGCGATGATCAGGGCAATGACCGCCAGGAAACGGGCCGTGATCCCAAACCGGTCGCCAATGATCTGCGGCACACTGGACACCTCAATGTCGCGTGCCTTGGTGGCAATCAGGGAGAGCATGATCAAGCCCAGAAACGTGCCCAAGGGAATGATCAGTGCAGCCATGCCGGTCTTGTACGTTTCTTCAGCATTGCCAAG
>JAIPFM010000109.1 GCA_021736645.1 Phycisphaerae bacterium
GCCTCGGACACGGACTGGCCCTTGACGATCGCTCTGTGCCACCTGCGAATCTTTCGTCTGAAGCACCGATTGACATCCAGGTTTTCGCATTCAGACACGGCCTGATCCACAGGACTGCCTGCATTCAAGCAGAGGCTCAGGGTTTCGAGCAGTTGAATCAGGCCGAATATTCGATCAAATCGATGGATAAACGGCAGGTGCCAGCGGAACCAGTCCGTGATGTTGATGAGCCAGTTCGGGCGTTGGCCCCTTCTCAGCCAGCCAATGAGCGTGCCGATTGCCCACGCACCCAAGACAATCCCCACGGCCACCTGAAGCGGCCCACTCCCCACGCGCCAGAACCAGATCAGCCATTGCGTGATCACCGGCATGTCTCCGTTGCTGATCTCCCGGATCACAGTCACAAACTGCGGGATCACGTATCGAAACAACGCGCTGCCAATGACGGCCATGAACATCAGCACAATGATGGGATAGGCCGGGTCCACAGGTTCGCAGGCCTGCTTGCGTTTGTCTCTCAGCGTGACATTCTTGTGCACTGCCTCCAGGCCGGACACCAGATTTCCCATGCGCTGAGCGCCCTGGAGTACCCCTGTGACATGCCCGGGACATCGCGGCATGGCCAGACGCAGGGCCTCCACCAAATCATGCCCCATGATCAAATGCTTTTTGAGCTGCCTGTACACCAGAGATTCCTGACTGGCCAATCCCTGAGCTGCACATTCCAGGGCCATGGGCAGGGGCAGGTTCTGTTTCATACTGGTCTTCAGTGTGGAAAGAACACTAAACAGCAGGGATCGCCTGGCTGTCCTGCCGTAGGCAATCATGGCAACCATCCAGACCACAAACACCAGGATACCTGCCATCACGACCGGGCCAAAGAGGAAACCTATGAGCACCACAAACAACAGCATCAGTACAGTCGCCAGGACCTGACGTGCAATCACCCTGGCTCTTTGGTGGTCTTCTCCAGCCATAAAGAGCCCCACATAGATGTAACAGCTCAAGAACAGGCCGGGTGAGATGAGTACGACCTCAAAATTCTCAGTCGCCAGACCCACCACAAAGAAGACGCAGGTGGCCGGCAGAGAAAACACCAGAATCAACAAGGGCCACCTGAACATACAGACCCAGCAGATCAACAGCATCACAATCAGGTTCATCATGATCATCAAAAACACTCCTTAGCCGGCACTACTCAAACTGGTCACAACCTGGATCATGGGCAGAAACACGGCCAGAACCGACAAGGCCACAAGCCCCCCTACGAGAATCACCATGGCCGGCAGCAGCACGGACTGCAATCTTGATTGCCCCTGCCTGGCCTGATCCGAATACATGCTGCTGAGACTGTACAGATTATCCTGCAATTCATTCCTCTGCATGCCCAACTGTATGGAGTACAAAAAGAACCTGGGAATCACCCGACAGAACTGGCCCGCCTCCAGCACAGGCCTGCCCTGGTCCATTTGATCGGCCAGCAGTTCGCTCTCCAGGATCAGTTGCTCACTGGCGGTGGACTGGGCCGCCAGACGCAGACTGGTACTCATGCCGGAGCCTGCAGAAATCAGAATGGCCATGGCCTCGGAGAAACGTCCGAGCGTACCCTGCTCATAAATCCGTCCGACCACCGGGATATGCCGCACCAGTGATTCTCTGACTCGGCGTCCCTGTGCGCTGGTACTCAATGCAGACAGAATCAGGGCCACAGCCCCCACGGCACACGCCAATCCCGCCCAAAATGGCAGGACATTGCCGCCAATGGCCAACACCGCAGTGGTCAAGGAATTTAATTCACTGCCAACCATTTCGTGGAGTATGGACTGAAACTGAGGAATGATGTATTGGAATACGCCCGTCAGAATCACGGCCGCAAAAAACAGGATCACAGCCGGATACGCCATGGCCTCCACAATGATCCTGCGCGTCTGACTGCCCAGTTCAATGTGACGGTTCAGGCTGGTGAGCATCTCACTGAGACGGCCGGTTTCCACACCGGCCTTGAGAATGCGACTGTAGAGCATGGGAAACTGCGTCTGTCGCTTGCCAAAGGCCTGATCAATCCCCATACCGGACTCCAGGTCGTGAGCCACCTCCTCAATCAGCCTTCGCATCTTGGGGGACGCGATGTCACGGGCCACTTCCCGCAGGCCCTGCTCGAGCGGAATGCCCGCCTTGGTGATTGATGCCAGTTGCTGGTTGAACAGCAGAAACTCATTGCGTCCCACCACGGTTTTGGGGGTCGTCTCTTTGACCGGCGCCAGAGAATCCACTGTCAGTTTCATCTCCATCAGTGTTGTACGCGCATCCTCTGACGTACCCGCTTCCACGCGACCGGTCATGAGACGCCCTTCCTGAGTCAGGGCCTGGTATTGAAACATGGCCATATCAAACCTTTCAATTGGGTTGTTCGTTGCTGGTTGTGTGTTGCTGGTACCCCAGGACTCGAGCGATTTCCTGCCTGGAGGTGTTGCCTTGACTGACCAGTCGTTCTGCATGCATGGCCATGGTGTCACGTCCCTGGGCGGCCAGAATCATTTCGAGCTCTTCCAGGTCTGCATGCTTCAAGATGGCCTGCCTGAGCGTCCTGTCCAGTTGAATGGCCTCCGCCAGAAGGATGCGGCCTGTGTAGCCTGTGTGCAGGCACTGGTCGCACCCTGCTGCGTCAAAGGTCTGATCCGGTTGTTCTATTTTGCACTGGTCGCACAACTGCCGAACGAGACGCTGGTTGATCACAGCGCAGATGCTGGACGTGACTTGATACGGTTCAATCCCCATTTCCACAAGGCGGAGTAAGGCACCCGCCGGTGTACCACTGTGCAGTGTGCTGGCCAGCAGGTGTCCTGTAAGCCCTGCTTCCACGCCAATGCGGGCGGTCTGGGCATCCCGAATCTCACCAATCATCAGGACCTGAGGATCCTGACGGAGCAAAGACCGCAGGGCCACGGGAAAGGTCATGTCACCATGGGGGGAGATCTGAACCTGTGTCACACCCGGAATGCGGATCTCCACAGGATCCTCCAGGGTGACAATACTGCGTCCGGGTGTGGCCTGCAGGATGGTGCGCATGAGTGCAGCCAGTGTGGTGCTCTTGCCTGTGCCCGCAGGCCCAGTCAATAAGAGGATGCCCTGGCACTGGCGTGCGAAATCCTGGAGGATATTCAGAACCGAGGTTGGGAAACCCAACTGGGTCAGATCCACCAGTTGATCGTTTTGATACAGAATGCGCACGACAGCACGCTGGCCATAAATGGTGGGGAAGATGGCCAGACGTAAATCCATGACATCTTCATAATGGCCGATCTCTGATTCAATACGACCTTCCTGGGGAATGTCATTGCGATAGGTTAACAGCCCCCCCAGAACCTTGAGTCTGGCCACACAATTGTCAGCAATGGCCTTGGGCAGGGTTTCCATGATAGCCAGCAGGCCATCCAGCCTGTATTTGATGACCAGGCCCTCAGCCGTGGGCTCAAAATGAATGTCCGTGGCCCTGGATGTCACAGCCTGACTCAAGATGCTCTCAACCAGGCTGACCACCTCTGTGTGGGGCCCGGATTGTTTGTGGGCAGACGACTTCATCATAATCCTCGTTGGCTTTGCATATTCAGTTTCTTGTTCATTTTGGAAAAACGCTTGTTTCACGACATGTAAGACGGAGGCCAGAAGATCCTGTTAATTATTATTTTTTTCGTTAAAATAGGGACAGGTCATGCCACTATACTGATGTGGTTCTGATTTTTTTGGCAGGCAAGTCTTTTTCAATTAACACTGTGAAGATGCATTGCGTCTGTATTGAAGTGACTGAAGAATTCCAATGACAATCTTTGGCCAGACACTCAGTCGTGATTTGGGGATAGCCCAGGACCTGGACCTGGTGGACCAGAGTCAGCACTGGGTGTTATCCGCTATGAACAAGTACGGCCCGGAACTGGTCACTGTGCTTTGGCGTATTCTGGGCAATGAGCAGGATGTTTGCGATGTATACCAAACCACGTTTCTTCGTCTCGCTCACCTGGAAAATGACCACAAACCCAGACACATTAAGGCGTATCTTTTAAGGACAGCGTCAAATACTGCGATTTCTTTGCTAAGGACGCGGGCTTCGGAGAAGAAAAGAATCACACAGGCGTCCCATGATCCAATCTCGCAGTCCACGCCGGACCAGGAGATAAGCCAGAAACAACTGGTAAACACATTAAGAGCTTACGTGGCACAGTTGCCGGATCATCTCAGAGAGGTGGTGGCACTGAGAGATCTGGCCGAACTGCCGTATAGCCAGGTCGCCCGTGTACTGGGCATAACCCCTGGTACAGCTCGTGTTTACCGGTGTAAGGCAGTCACGTTGCTGGCTGCCTGGATGCACAAAGATGAATAAGAAAAGAACTCAAAATTTGAATCAGGACGGACAGTTTAAGGATCCGTGCCCGTGTAAACTGGCCAGAAAACGTTTGTTGGGTCCATTGACCGCTGCCAGGGAACACGCCGGCTGGCTGCCCTCCTGGACCGGCATTGCCCTGGAATCACCCTGGATCCAGCGACACATCAGTGCGTGCCCCAGATGCCAGCGCCGTTTTGCAGGTCTGGGCAGGGTGTTTCTCGGCCTGAACCTGATGAAATCCCAGGCCCACAGCCTGGATCTGCTCAAACAGGCCAACACCTCCGCTGTGAACGTGCTCAAGCATCAGCTTCGCGACTCAAACCAGGCAAATTGGCTCAAAAAAGCCGTTCCCACTGCCTCCATCAGCGACAGAGTCTACTCAGCAAGTCATGGTCTCTATCAAACCGCAGCCTGCATTGCCATTTTGATCCTGAGCAAAATGAGTGTGTTTTCATCCGTTGAACACATGCAGAAGCAGGGCCAAACCACGGTCCGCCACTTTTATGACCATCAATTGGGCACGGATCTATCCAAGGACCTATTCTCTGATTGATAGATTGACTTACCGCTGAACCGCTATTTTTCTTGCATCCCCCGGCATTATGTCGATATACTCTGGGTTTTTGATTAGTTGAAGGTTTGGCCGACACAGGTTGTGTATCTGTGGGAGTTGGTCGCATATTCAACCTGTGAAGATAGCGTATTTGGAGTGTCATTATGAGCCTAGTCAGGTGGTTACGCAAGAACAACAAGAAATTAATGGCCGTTTTTGTCATTCTTATTATGATAAGTTTTCTGGGGGTGGGGCAGATGATGCGTTATGCCTCCAGACAGTCCGGTCAGAAAACTGTGGCCTTTTATGGGAAAAACAAAATAACGGACCGGGAGTTGGCAGAGGCGCGTGAGGAACTCGAGCTGCTTCAGGCCCTGCAGGCACAGTCCTTCTTGCAGTCCTCTGACATGCGAGGATTGTTTTTGGGCGAAATACTTTTTTCTGAACGTAGTATTAATCCCAGGATCCTGAGCTTTCTCAACCAGTCGATCCAGCAAAATGGACTCGGTATTACACCGGAACAGATTACACGTCTGTACCAAGGCACCTCAGCCCCGAATGTCTACTGGTTTCTACTCAAGAAGGAAGCCCGTCAGGCTGGCATGGCCATTGACAATAAGACTATTCGTATGCTCTTGAATCAAGTGGCTTCTGAACTGTTTAATGGCCAGACCTACAAGCAACTGATGCAGCAGACGATGCAACGTTTCAGCATGTCAGAGGCCGAAATCCTGGAGACCTACGGCAGTCTGCTGAGCGTGCTTCAGTTTTCCCGCATGGCCACGCAGATGGATGATGTCACGACATCGCAGATCAAGCATATGGCCAGTTGGACCAAGGAAACCCTGAGCACGGAGTCGGTCAAACTCGAGGCTGCAGATTTTCTCAAACTCGAAGATCCCAATGCAGTACCTGCCGAATCTGTGCTGACCGCTCACTTCAATCAGTACAAGGGTATTGAGCCTGGCACGCTTTCAGACGACAATCCCTATGGTCTGGGCTACAAGCTGCCGAACCAAATCCAACTGGAATACATGGTGGTCCAACTGGATGATGTCAAGAAGACCATTAACAAACCTTCGGCTCAGGATCTTGAAGACTATTATCAGAGGGTGGCCAGCTCTGTGTTTACACGTCAGGTCTCTGCGGACCCCAATATGGACGATGATGACCCCAATGCCCCGAAGAAGGACATTGTGCTCAGTTATGCAGAAGTGGCTTCAGAGGTGGAAAAACGTCTGATAGTGGACAAAACCATCCAAAAGACCAGTGACATCCTCCAGCAGGCCAGACCTTTGGTCCAAATCCCGCTATCAGAAGAAGAAGCCAAGGCCAAGGGGCCCGAAGCACTGGCCAGCATAGTCGATGCCAATTACCCCTTTAGCAAGGCTGCTGAAACGCTCAAGATCAGCTACCCATCAGTGCCCGTATACATGGGCACCACGGGCTTGTTGAGCCAGAGCGATATGGGCTCTGATCCTTACCTGCGACGTTTGGTGGCCAGTGGATCAGGTAATACCATGGCCAGACTGGTAGATGTCCTGTTCACTGTTGAACCGTTGAAATCCTCGGACCCAAGCCTGATGAGCATGTCAAAACCGTGGCTGTTTAACACGCTGGGCCCGATCAAGGATCAGGGCACGCGTCCGGGCACTTCTGTGACCGGTCAGATTATGGCGCTGATCAGAATTGTGGCAGTCAAACCCTCGACCGAACCGGCGAGTCTGGCAGATGTGTACAATAAAACCGGGATCATCCTGGACGCTGATCAAGAGCCCAAGCAGGTGGTTTTGAAGGACACGATTGTGAAAGACGTCAAAACACTGCAAGTCTATGAGAGCCTCAAGGGCAAGGCTCAGGAACTGCTGGACCTTGTGGCTGCCGGCTCCTGGGACTCAGCGGTCAACCAGTTTAACAGTCAATACGGCGCAAAAATAAAGGCCAATCCCGCGGATCCGAACCTGTTTTCAGTACAACCCAGGCCGTTGAGAAGGGCACCGGACAGCCAGATTGCTCAAATGGCAGGTATGGCCAAAATGAATCCCATGATTCTCAGTTATGTCAATTCCATCCGGGCGGACAATCAGCTTTTTGACACACTCTACAAAATGATCCCAGCAGATAAGGACAAAGCGGACAATCTGCCAGTGGCCGTCGCCTCTCCCGCAGACTACAGTGTGTACTGCATCAAGGATCTGTCTGTGTCACGTCTGAGCCAACAAGAGTATGAAAAGGCCAAGGCCGAGATGATCATTCGGGAGACACAAATCGCAGCTCAAAGCATCGCCATTGTACACTTCACACCTGACAATATTCTGTCGCGCATGAGCTTCAAGTGGAAGGATGTCAAGCCCGATGACATCACGGATGCGAATGATTCCAAGGACTAACTAGGGGCATCATGGCCAAACAAAACAACGAGTACAGTCTGGTCACGCTGGCCTTGGCAGGATCTGCTGCCTGGGTGCTTCCTGGCGGAGGCTACTGGATTCTGGGCGATAAGAGCCGAGCCCTGGTCGTGTGCGTCACCGTGGCCCTGACCTTCTGTCTGGGCCTGTACATTGGCTCCATTGGCGTGATTGACTCTGTGCATGCCAAACCCTGGTATGCCGCTCAATTGATGAACGGCCCTGCGGTGATACTCATTGCACAGCATGTGGCCCGAACCAACAGCTACCCGGTATTTGGCCGGCCTGCGGAAATTGGTCAGATCTATACCAGTATTGCAGGATTGTTGAATCTCCTGTGTATTGTGAATGCTGTCTATATGGCACACCATCGTCAGACTCAGCAGGAGGCGAACTAGCATGGCCGCGCAGCTGCTATTAACGTTTTTGACACCTGAACGTATCGGTGTCACGCCCTTCTCCATCCTGTGGGCACTGCCGCTGATTGCCTCCATCTCGATCGTGTACAAGGCCACCAAGGTCTATGCCATCAAACCCAAGGCCTTTGCCAAGGAAACCGCTGGACTGTTTGGCTCCATTGTCGCGTTTCTCTTGGTAGCCGCGCTGATTTTGTGTGGAATCGCCTGGCTGTTTAATGAAAAAATGGCGATTCTGGCAGGATAGACTGTCACCGCTCAGAGGCTTTTTTCTTCTTGATGACACTCAGTTCGACCAGGGCATTGTACGCAGCCCGTTGTTCTGCCTCTTTTTTGGTGACACCCCAGGCACTGGGAAAATTCCGATCCTGCAGCAAGACTTCGCATTCAAAACACTTGTTGTGATCCGGGCCCTTTTCATCAAGCAATATATAATCAGGTGTCACACTATGATGCTCCTGGGCATACTGCTGCAATAAGGATTTGTAATTCCCATTGGGACCCTTGACCTCAATGCGATCTAAAAGGTCAGCGTAGCTCTTGAGGATAAAGGCCTGAGCCTTTTCAAAACCACCATCCTGATAAATGGCCCCGATCACGGCCTCCAGCAAGCCTGCCTCAATAGATTTGGGCAGAGCCCGCGTGTGGGACATACCCTTGCCCACACACAAAAACGCCTGCAGACTCAAGGCTTGGGTGATGTTCGCGCAGGTAGAACGCGATACCAGAGAGCTTTTCAATTTGGTGAGATCGCCTTCGAGATACGTGTCAAAGCGACAGAACAGCGCGTCGCAGATAACAAGGCCAAGCACTGAATCCCCCAGAAACTCCAATCGCTCGTTGCTGGAAAGCCGATCATCTGCTGCTGAGGAGTGGGTAAATGCTTCCACCAGCAGCGTTTTGTCCTGGAAGACATACTCCAGGGTCTGCTCAATCTTTTGCACAATATCTGTATTTGTCAGATCAACCATAGATCCGGTTCTCCCCAGGCGCGCATCCACACTCGGCGATCGCCTGAACAGATAAATGCAAGCAGACTACGAACCCCGCCTCTGAGGCGACATTCGTAGTCAGCTCGCGATATTTAAGCTTCATGACACATGACAATCATGAAACAGGCCTGACGCTCAGTCTCAACCGACCATCTGCAAACCGGCCAGTGCCACAAATTTATCATCACTCATATCAAAGACACCTTCCAATCCAGTGACCGTAAAGATGCCTTTGGTCGCGGCAGCCACGCTGCAAAAGACCAGGCGATGACCACAATCTCCCAACAGCTTACGCAATTTCAAGAGTTTTGACAAGCTGGATGAAGTCACAATATCTACATTGGAGAAATCAATCACTACATCACAGTCACCTCTGTCACGAACCTCGGAAATCACGTTCTTCAGTTCATCACCCATCTCTGGCTCTTGCGGCAAATCAACCAGCAGAATGTCTTCGGACCAATTTTGAATCCCCATCGCGAATCTCCTAATTGTAATTGTTTGTTTCTTACCTGCCTGTTTATCGGCGCGACCCATTCCGACATTAAGTAAAAAAAGCAAACATCAAAAAAGGATCATCCTGGCCCGATAATATCGACAGTCAGAATCACCGTGATACTGCAAGGAGGCACAAGAAAGGGACATTAAACCGATACCGTCGAATTGAGGTTAGAATCCTTTTGGTCGGGAACCCAGGCAGCCAGACTCGGTCTGTCGGCAGGCTCATGCTCGGCAGAGTCAACAGGCATCGCATCCAAACGCAACAATGCCACTTTGATGAGGTAAAATCTGGGACGAATCATTCTGATGAAATTGGAACTATAACAGTAGCCAATGTGCCTGGCCCTCAGCTCGTCCAGGTTGGCACTGTCTGCCAAAAACCTGCGATACACGCATAGCCAATAGGGAAAAACGAAGGCCCGACACCACCAGGGAATGGCACACCACACAACCCTGGCAATCCCCATTTTTCCGAGTCGACTGGACAAACTCACTTCATGACATCCCTGCGTCATCCCTGCTCCTAACTGCTAATTGACTGAAAAGCATGACCCGAAGATAAACTTTCAGTAGAATACGCAAAACACTATTACAATAGGAAACGATTGTCAAGATGGCCGCCGCCAAGTTAACCCGTATTTTTCCTTGTCCCCATACCTTTACATTTTAAAGGAAAAGGCTTTGTCAAAATTCTATGCTATGTAGTATATTACTCGTCAAGGCTCATTCAAATACTTGAACTGGGTCAGTTCAGTGGGATGATTATATGGGAAACACACGGAGATTTGCGTGAAAAACTGGAATGAGAAACTGGCCAATGATGATCTCGTGGTAGGCATCCTTGGTTTGGGATATGTCGGGCTACCTCTGGCCAGGGAATTTGCCTCTGCCAATATCTCCACACTGGGCTTTGACATTGACCCCAAAAAGGTGAATGTACTCAATGCCGGCAAGAGCATTATCAAAAATGTCCCGCATGACGAGGTCAGACAAATCGTGACCAGTGGGCGTTTTTCCGCGACCTCTGACATGTCTCGCATCCAGGAAGTGGATGCGGTACTCATCTGTGTACCCACCCCTCTCACTGAGAATCGTGAACCGGACATGCAGTTCGTGATCAAATCCTGCGAAACCATTGCCCAGTACATCCAAAAAGGCCAGCTCATCACTTTGGAAAGCACCACCTACCCTGGTACTTCCCGCGATCTGATGGCCCCAATCCTTGAAAAAAGCGGACTCAAGGCTGGCAAGGACTTCCACCTGGCATACAGTCCTGAGCGTGAAGATCCCGGCAATAAGCACTTTACCACACGGACGATCCCAAAGGTCGTGAGCGGCTTGACACCCACATGCACGCGCATTGCCACTCAGCTCTACAGCAAGGCCATCAAGACGCTGGTGCCGGTTTCCTCTCTGGAAGCAGCAGAAGCCACCAAGATCGTGGAGAACATTTATCGCTGCATCAATATTGCCATGGTGAACGAACTGAAAATGGTATTTGACCGCATGGACATTGATGTCTGGGAGGTCATTCGAGCAGCCAGCACAAAGCCCTTTGGGTATAGCCCCTTTTACCCGGGCCCTGGCCTGGGGGGTCACTGCATCCCCATTGACCCCTTCTATCTCACCTGGAAGGCCCGACAATACGGTATGCCCACCCGTTTTATTGAATTGGCCGGTGAAATCAACACCAATATGCCGCACTACGTGATTGAGCGCACCATGGATGCCCTGAACAATCAGCGAAAGAGCCTCAACGGCTCCAAGGTCCTGGTTCTGGGGCTGGCGTACAAACCGGATATTGACGATGTGCGTGAGTCCCCGTCCCTGGAATTGATCGAACTACTCAAGGCCAAGGGGGCCAAGGTGGATTACAATGATCCGTATATCCCTCAAACCCACAAGCAACGGGACTACAACCTGGGCATGAAGAGCAAGACCCTGACGGACAAGATGATCGCCTCCTATGATGCTGTCTTGATTGCCACCAATCACAGTGACTACGATTACGCCAGGATCGTGAAGCATGCCCAGTTGGTGGTGGACACACGCAATGCCACAGCCGATGTCAAAACCGGACGCAAGAAGATCGTAAAAGCATAATTTGGTTTTCAGTGTTCGGTGTTCAGTTTTCAGTGAACTGACGGCTGAAGGCTGACAGCTTTTCTTATTGTGTGGCCAGGCGCGCGAATTTTCGTTTGCCGACCTGTACGACCATGCCGTCTGTGGGCGTTATCTCCTGGTTGGCGTCATTGATCTTCTGTCCATCCACACTCACGCCGCCCTGCTTGACCATGCGTTTGCCTTCACCGCCTGACGCCACCAGGTTGCAGGCCACGAGCAGCTTTGAGGCCATCATGGGTGCTGAGGCCAGGGTCACCACGGGCATGTCGTCAGGGATCTCCTTCTGCTTGAACACCTTGTCAAAGTGAGCCTCTGCCCCTTCTGCGGCGTCCTGGCCATGGAACTGGTCCACAATCATCTTGCCAAGGCACACCTTGGCTTCCTTGGGATGGGTCTGTGCCGGGTCCACCAGCCTCTTGACCTGGTCCAGAGGCAGATCCGTGAGGAGCGTATAATAATTCTCCATCAACTCATCCGAAATACTCATGACCTTGCCAAACATGTCATTGGGCTCATCCGTGACACCAATGTAATTGCCCTTGGACTTGCTCATCTTTTCCACGCCGTCCAGGCCCACCAGAATGGGCAGGGTCATCACGATCTGCGGTTTCTGGTGGTCGATTTTTTGAAGATCGCGTCCCACCAGATTGTTGAAGGTCTGATCTGTGCCGCCCAGTTCCACGTCCGCACGAATCATCACGGAATCATGGCCCTGCATCAGGGGATACAGGAACTCGTGAATCCCGATGGGCTCACCCTTTTTGTAACGGATCTCAAAGGTGTCACGCTCAAGCATGCGTGCCACGGTCATGGCACTGGTCAACTTGATCAAGCCGGCCAGATCGATGGCCCCGAGCCACTCGCTGTTGTGCCGGACCTCCAGCTTTCCTTCCGAAGTATCCAGGATCTTGCCGGCCTGTTTAAAGTAGGTCTCAGCATTGGCCTGGATCTGATCTGCGTTGAGCATGGGACGCGTGGTATTCTGGCCCGTAGGATCACCAATCTGGGCCGTGTAGTCGCCAATGATCAGCACAGCCGTATGGCCCAAATCCTGAAATTGCCGGAGCTTTCGCAGCACCACAGTATGGCCGAGGTGAATATCGGGACTGGTCGGGTCCAGGCCCAGTTTTACCCGCAGTGGACGCCCTGCCTGATCGGCCTCAATCAGCCGGTCTTTTAACGCCTCTCGACTGTATATTTCAACTGCGCCACGTTCCAAAATCTCAAGCTGCTCGGTCATCGTCATACGCTTTAATCCTTGGTTCACAAACATAAAAAGAAGACTATATGGGATTTTCAGTTCAATAGCAAGATTCGAGAAGGTCTCTGTTTAATCGCCCAGATAACGACCTGTGGCCAGATAGTTCTGGACATAGTCCTGGACAGCATCCTCCAGGGACGTTATCTCGGCCGCGTAACCGGCCTGGCGGATCTTGTCGATATTGGCCTGGGTATAGTACTGATACTGATTACGGATGCTATCCGGCATGTCCACGAATTCGATTTTGGGTACCTTGCCTGCTGCGGCAAAGATGGCCTTGACGTAATCGTTCCAAGAGCGTGCCCGGCCAGTCCCTATATTGAACAAGCCATTGGCCTGGGGATGGTCCATAAAGAACAGGGTCATGGCCACAGCATCCTTGACATAGATGAAATCTCGTACATAGTCACCGTCTGCATACTTGGGATCACCTGATTTAAAGAGCTTGACCTGACCTGTGGCCCGGATCTGCTCAAATCCCTTGAGTACATAGCTCCGCATATCCCCCTTGTGATACTCATTGGGGCCAAACACATTGAAATACTTGAGCCCCACAATTTTATCTGTGTACCCTGACCTGCGAACCCACAGATCCGCCATTTGCTTGGAATACCCGTATGGATTCAAGGGCCTCAACGCATCAATTTGGGACTCGTCGTCCAGGAATCCCTGTTCGCCCGCGCCGTATGTGGCTGCACTGGACGCATAAACAAACCGCACATTGGAAGACACACACCACGATGCCAACCACTTGGTGTACTCAAAGTTGTTCTGCACCAGAAACGACATATCCATTTCAGTGGTACTGGAACAGGCACCCAGATGAAAGACTGTATCAATGCCCGCAGGGATTTGTCCTTCAACGACCATCTCCAGGAAATCCCCCTTTTCAATATAATCGGAAAAGCTCAGGGCCCGGAGATTCTTCCACGCACTGGACGTGCCCAATTCATCCACCACCAGAATATCGGTTTCGCCCCTTTGATTCAGCTCTGCGATCAAGGCAGACCCTATAAATCCTGCACCACCGGTCACTACAATCATTGCATGGACTCCACGAAAACAAGGATAAATTCAAAAGGGAAAGCTTAATTGCGTGTCAGAGGAATGTCAAATGATATGAATGAGCGCATAAAGAAACCGCTTCTCAAGGCCTGGAAGCGGCTATACCAGAAGAATGTCTGTGTTTCTCGAACGCTTAGCACAGGGCAATATAACTGGCCAATGCAAGTACAAGAATACGGCGTTTTTTAAAAGTGAAAGGAATCCAAAATTCGTAGTATAGCTTTTTCATCTTCACACCCCATTTCTGTCTGCGAGTTATGGCTCACTGATCAATGGTCGTATTATAATAAAAACCACAGAAACAGGTCAAACAAATTTTACCATGAAACACATAGATTGTTTATTTAAAATGACTTACAAGCTTAACCTGAATCTTTTTTTTATGCCAAAAACAAGGCTCTCGCACCAGAATTATCGTTCAGATGTCAGCCATTCCCCGCCCCTTCACACTACCCTGGTACAGGGACACCGATAATCTTGAGATCCAGGGGTTGTGAAGATTGATTTGCCCGGACATTGTAATCATTTGACTCGAATCCAAGGGAAGACTATACTAATGTGATGTTGTCTCATTAAACTTCTGAGACCAGTTTGGAAAATTTGGAAAATATAATAAGGTTTGTCACTCAGCAGTACAAACCGCTGAATGATTTAACCAAGGAGATCCTGGATGGCTCATAGCAGTTCAATCTTATTAATCGGAATGCCGGGTGGCTATGAAATATGGATAATCCTGGCTGTTGCCCTCTTGATCTTTGGTAAGCGTTTACCTGAAATAGCGCGCGGCATGGGCAAGAGTATGACCGAATTCAAAAAAGGTCTGCGTGAGGTTGAAGACGTCAAACAAGATGTGGATCACCAAATCAATGAGGTCAAAAGTCATGCCGTCAATGAGGTCAAGGAAGCCGCAGGCTTGAAAGACTCGGACATCAAATAACGGCCTCCTTTTCCCCCATGGGCAAATCCAAAGACACACACACGCAGGATCTCACAAGCATGAGTCTGGGAGACCATCTGGAGGAGTTGCGCGCTCGTATGATCATGGCAGTCATTGCCCTGTCCATCGGCACAATCATCAGCTTTGCCATGGGCAAGATGATCATCCGGTTCATTCAAGAGCCCTATTTCTCGGTCATGGACAGTTATACCAAGAAACAGTTCAAAGATCCCAATGCCTTGCCTCCCACACTGGCCCAGGCTGTATTCAAAAACGTCATTCAGGGACTCAGCTCTGATCCCAATGCGCCCCACGTGGATCCCAACCTTGTCCAGTACCTTCAAAAGGTGTATACCTCGACATTGAAGGACTGGACTGGCTCGCCCGCCATGTTGTCCGGCTTCACTGCCAACCGTCTGCAAACACTGGGCCCCTCAGATGCTTTTTTGTCCTATATGAAGATTTCGTTCATCACCGGCCTGATTCTGTCTGCGCCGTGGGTCTTTTATCAATTATGGATGTTTGTGGCGGCAGGCCTGTATCCACATGAACAGAAGTGTGTTAAATCGGCCGTGCCCTTCTCCGCAGGTCTGTTTATCCTGGGGGCGTTGTTCTTTCTGTTCATCGTGGCCCCTTTGACTCTGCGTTTCTTTCTGGTCTTCGGCGATATGATTGGTGTGACCTGTAACTGGACATTCCAGAAGTACATCTCGTTCGTCACCACCCTGATGCTGGTCTTTGGCCTGGCATTCCAGACTCCCATTGCCATCTTTATTCTAAATCGTACTGGCCTGGTCACCATTCAGGCACTCAAATCGAGTCGAAAATACGTGGTACTCGGTATGTTTGTCATCGGTGCCATTGCCACACCGCCTGATCCCCTGTCCCAGGTCAGTCTGGCCATCCCCCTGTATGGCCTCTACGAGCTGGGCATCTTGCTGTGCGTTCTGTTCAACAAAAACAAGTAGATCTCATGTCCAGACTCAAACTCGGTCAACTCGAATTGGATGTCCCATTTTTCCAGGCCGCCCTGAGCGGCTATACAGACTGGGCCATGCGCAAGCTGGCCCGGGATTTTGGCTGCCCCCTGGTCCTGACTGGCGTGATGCTGGCCAAGAGCGTGGCCAATCCCAGGGTCCTGCGAAAACCTGAGTTTCGTCCTCAAGCCGATGAACACCCCATCGGTGCCCAACTCCTCAGCCGAACACCTGCGACCATGGCCAAGGCTGCCAGGGACTGCGTCACCGTGGGCTATGACCTGGTAGACCTGAACTTTGCGTGCCCAGCCCCCAAGGTACTTCGCAGAAAACGCGGCGGTGCCATGCTCAGAGAACCGGATCTGGTCATTGACATTCTCAAGGCTGTCAAAGACGCTGTGGATTGCCCGGTGCTCATGAAACTCCGGTACGGCGTCAATCACAAACCCGATGCAGAAGCCAGTTTCTGGCAGATCGTGGAACAGGCCATTGGCCAGGGTGTAGATGCCCTGGTGATCCATGGACGCACTGTGGATGAAAGATACCGGGGCAAGGCCAATTGGGACATCCTGCGGCAAATCAAACACGCCTTTCCGCAGGCCACCATCATTGGCAGTGGCGATGTCTTTCATGCGCAAGACGCCAAGGACATCATGACTCGCTTGGGCCTGGACGGCGTTGTGGCTGCCCGGGGTGCTGTGGGCAATCCCTGGCTCCTCAGAGACCTGCGCAGCGTGTTCGAGGGCCGGCCCACACCTGCCCCGCCCACACTGACTGAACAGAAAGCAGCCATACTTCACCACCTCACCATGGTCCTGCAACTCTATACAGAAAGAAGGGCCGTGGGCTATTTCAGAAAGTTCGCAGCCGGCTATACCAAACATCACCCTCATCGCAAGTCCGCGCTGCTTGCCATCATGGCCGCACACACCAGACAGGAACTTGTGGATACGATTGAGACGTGGTTTTAACATGGGTCCTGCGCATAAAAAAGCCCGGCATCACCGGGCTTGGGTACTTCACTCATCTCGGAACAAACCGCTTATTTCAAGGGCTTGAGGCCTGCAGCCTTTCTGAGTTTGTCGACCATGTCGGTCTTTTCCCAGGTAAAGTTGGCGCCTTTGCGTCCGAAGTGGCCGCCGTGGGCCGTGTCTGCAAAGATGGGACGCAGCAGGTCGAGGTGCTTGATCATCCCATTGGGCGTCAGGGGGAAGATCTGCTTGACAATGTCACTGATCAGTGATTCAGGCACCTTGGCCGTGTTTTCCGTATCCACGAGTACGGAGGTGGGTTCAGCCACGCCAATGGCATAGGACAACTGCACTTCGCAGGCGTCCGCCAGGCCGGCTGCCACAATGTTCTTGGCAATGTAACGGCCCATGTAGCTGGCGGTTCTGTCCACCTTGGAGGGGTCCTTGCCGCTGAATGCCCCGCCGCCATGGCTGCCGCGACCCCCGTAGGTATCCACAATAATCTTACGTCCGGTCAGCCCGCAGTCACCCTTGGGGCCGCCCACTACAAAACGACCCGTGGGATTGACGTGAAAAATGGTCTTCTTGTCCACAAGCTTCTTGGGCAGCGTGGGGAGAATCACCTGTTCAATGATCTCCTTTTGGATTGTCTTGTGGTTTACGTCATCTGTGTGCTGGGTAGAGATCACCACGGTATGAATACGCGTGGGCAGGTTGTTCACATACTCGACAGTGACCTGACTCTTGCCGTCCGGCCTGAGCCAGGGCAATTTCTTGCTCTGACCGACCTTTTCCAGACGTGTGGTCAAGGCATGGGCCAGATGAATGGGCATGGGCATCAGTTCGGCTGTTTCCCGAGACGCATAGCCGAACATGAGGCCCTGGTCGCCGGCACCCTGCTCTTTGTGCAGGCCTTTACCTGCTGTCACACCCTGAGAAATATCCGGGCTCTGTTTATCCAGAGTCACCATGACCGCACAGTTTTCATAATCAAATCCAATATGCGGGTCTGTATACCCGATCTTCTTGATCGTTTTACGAACCACGCCGGGAATGTCCACCACGGCCCTGGATGTGATCTCTCCGGCCACCACGACCAATCCTGTGGTCACCAGGGTTTCACAGGCCACGCGACTCTTGGGGTCCTGGGCCAGCATGGCATCCAGAATCGCGTCTGAAATACAATCCGACACCTTGTCCGGGTGACCCATGGTCACGGATTCACTTGTAAACAGGTAATGATGAGAGTCGCAATGCTCGTTGAATTTACTTGCCACTTTACCCATAATTAATTCCATCCTCTAAATAGGCTACAGGGATTCTCCATTGCACCAACAAACATTCTTTATCAGGCATGGTTTAAACAAGATATCATAAGGAATCTCTGGACCCAGTCAAGCCAAAAAAAGCCTCTTGGAAATCCATGTTTTGAAGTTCTCATTCCCGGATATCGTGGTATGATACCGTCTTTCGCAGGGTATGATCCTGAACGATTTAAACAATAGACAGGTTGAATTCATGAAAAACCCACACAATGTCAAGGGCCTGGAAGCAGGCCAAAGCGACACCAGACGCTATCTGGTCAACATTGACACCCTTGCCACACAGCAGCTCTTTACAGACTGCCTGGTGATTGGCAGCGGTATTGCCGGGCTCAGAGCCGCGATTGAGGCATCCCAGCACAGTAATGTCATTCTGGTGACCAAGAGGCAGCTCAAACACAGTAACACCTGGAATGCCCAGGGCGGCATTGCTTCAGTGCTCAAAAAAGTGGACAGTTTTGAAGCCCACACCGCAGACACGCTCAAAACCGGATGCGGTCTTTGCGATGAACGGGTCGTGGACATGGTGGTGCGCAAGGGTCCGGAACTGACTCAGCAACTGGTGGAATGGGGCACGGCCTTTGACACTGTGGACGGCCAGATCGACACCAGCTTGGAAGGCGGTCACAGTCAGCCGCGCATTGCCCATGCCCATGGTGATGAAACAGGACGCATCATCGCCCAGGCCCTGATCGACAGGGTCAAGACATGCCGCAACATCAAAATCATGGAGCACTTCTTTTCCATTGACCTGCTTACAGACAAAGACAATCGCTGCATGGGCCTGATCGGACACGGCAAGGGACATGGGGGCTACCAGATTATCTGGGCAGCCAATACCATCCTGGCCACCGGCGGTGTGGGGCAACTGTACCGTGAAACCACCAATCCGGACGTGGCCACTGGTGACGGCCTGGCCATGGCCTATCGTGCGGGTGCTGTACTGCGTGACATGGAACTGATCCAGTTTCACCCCACCACCCTGTACATTGCAGGTGCGTCCCGCGCGTTGATTACAGAAACCCTGCGAGGCGAAGGCGCGCACCTGGTGGACTGCCATGGGTGCCGCTTCATGGCGCAGTATGATCCCGCCGAAGAACTGGCCCCGCGCGACGTGGTCAGCCGGTCGATCCTATCCCAGATGCGTAAAACAGAATCCACGCACGTGTACCTGGACATACGACACTTCGACAAAGCCCACTTCAAAAAACGGTTTCCACTCATCAGTGAGATCTGCGAAAACTTTGACATAGACATCAGTGAAGACCTCATTCCTGTGCGCCCCAGCGCCCATTACATGCTCGGAGGCGTCAAGACAGATCTTCAGGGCAGG
>JAIPFM010000110.1 GCA_021736645.1 Phycisphaerae bacterium
CGTTGACGGTCACCACGACCGGCGTATAATACGATTTAAGTTTATAGGTGGGCTTGATGTTTTCATACAGCTCTACGGGCCGGTCGTAGCGCCAGACCTGCTCACCGGTCTTCTTATCCAGCGCCACCACAAACTGAACATCCGTGCCCTCCAGTGGAATGATGAGCAGATCCTCGTACAGGATGGGCGAGGACACAGGTCCCTGCAGGTGTTCGCAGTTCAGATCCTCACGCTGCCACACGACCTTGCCCGTTTTTGTGTCAATGCAGGCCGTGCCATGCGAACCGTAGTGCACGTACACAAAGCCTTCTTCGATGACTGCAGAGGGCGTGGCATAGGAGTTGTTCCGATGGATGCGCTGGGGCTTTTCCGGATGGAACACGTCAATGTCGTGAATGATCCGGCCGCTCTCGAGATCAAGGCACACGGCATAGAGCGTCTCCCCCTTGGGGGTGGCTGTGGTGAGCCAGACCTGGTTGCCCCACACCACAGGCGTGGAATAGCCCAGATCATGGATGGCCGTCTTCCACACGATGTTTTGGGTTTCTGACCAGTGCAGGGGCAGGCCTTCGGCGTCACTGTGCCCCTGCTGCGTGGGGCCTCGCCAGTCGGGCCAATTCCCGTTGTCACCGGCTCCGGCGTCCTGAATCGACAAGAGCATGATCGCGGCCGCCAGATATAACAACGACACGGCCTGTGTTTTATACTTCTTCATTTTTAAGATCCTAAATAAAAAGTGTCTTCTCAAAGGTTATCACTGCCAGATGGACTTCAATGGATAGATGTCCATTTGGATGAGTTCAGCTTTGCCGCCCTCAGCAAAGGCCTCGATCGCTGAGACCTCGCCCCGTTTGTCGCGACGGGAGGTGACATAGACCCGGCCGTTGTTGCCGCATATCTCGATCATGGGCCGGTCCACGAACACCTGCATGGAGACTTTCCCGTTGACAGGGGTCAGCGCCGCACCGTTGAGCTTGCCTGCGCCGACATCGTACGTCACGCGGTTGCCGCCGACATCGAGACCCACGATGCTGGCCTGGCCCACGGCGAATTCAGCACGGATCTCGAACAGCTCGCCCGACACGGCCACAGCATGCGGGGAGGCGGGGTTCAGCGTCACCCGGCCGCTCGAGAATTTTCCGGTGCGCAGTGCGGCCAGTTCTTCGACAGGCGCAGCGAACAGACGCACGCCGTCGGCCGTGGTGCGAAGTGTGAGTTGGTGCGGCAGTGTGAATGCCTGGTTGAACGGCATGCCGGGCATGGCGATCTGGGCCCAGCCGATCTGGATCATGCGCCCGTCCGGCGCATTGCTGAAGATCTGGGACGCATAGTAGGACCCGTAGTGGACACGGTGCTTGCCCTCATGTTGGGGTGTGAAGGTCTTGCCGTCGAATGTCCCTAGGGCATACCGGGCGTCTGCAGCCATGATCACCCACCTCGTGTTGGCGGTGTCACCGTCAATGGGCAGTTCGAGCAGTTCGGGACATTCGAAGTACCCGGGTAAATGGCTCTGGATCTGCCAGTCTTTGAGATTCCTGGAGGTGTAGAAGGCGATGCTGCGTCCACGCTTCTCATCCTCGTCGTACACGGCCATGACCCAGTGCTGGCCGGGCCCATACCACACGATCTTGGGATCTCGCCCGCCATGGGTGACCACCGGATTCTTGTCGTACCAGGTGAAGGTGCGTCCCCGGTCGTTGCTGTAGGCAATGGCCTCGCCCGCCCCGGTGTCCGTCAACGATGCGACGATCACCTTGTCCTGACCGGTCTGGAAGCCTGCCGTGTTTTGCGTGTCCACGATACCGCCGCCGGAAAAGCACGCGCCCTTGGCCATGGTGGACGGGAACAGGACATTGGGCAGCTGGCGCCAGTGCACCAGGTCCGTACTGACAAAATGGCCCCAGGTCATGTTGCCCCAGTTCCACCCGACCGGATTGTGCTGAAAATACACATGCCACTCGCCGTCGTAATAGACCATGCCGTTGGTGTCGTTGTTCCAGCCGACCTTTTGCGAAAACCGCAACTGCGGGCGCAGCGCCTCCGTGTAAAACGTCTCTTGCCCGGGGATCTCGTCGGACTGCCTGATCAGCTTGAAGCCTGCCTCTGGTGCGCCTGTGGCACTGAGCACCGCGGGCTGTCCCTTGTATGCGTCGATCGTGAAGAATGCGTAGAAATCCACGGCGTTCGCATCCTCGGCAATCTCTGTTTCATACTGCCGGACCTTGGTGCCTGCCACGCTCAATTCCAGATTGCATTTTTTTGCCCCCGTGCGAATGGGGATCACGAGGTAGGTCTTCCCGATAGTCATGGCCTGTGTGAAATTGCCGCGCACCGGCCCCTTGGGTTTGGTCTCGGTCTGGACAATCTGATCCACATTGATGTGCCCCCAGCCGCCCTTGGCCTGGTCCACGATCTGTAGGACCGCCTGCCTGCCCATGAACTCGGACACGTCCCAACTGGCCTGGTCCAGGGCCTCGGTCCCACCCGGTCTGTCATTGGGGCCAGTGGCACTGCGCACGACCCGGCCGTTCACCAGGAGATTCATGCAGGCCTGATCCGGCTTCATGCCCCCGCCGATCAGGAAGCTGATGTACGGGCGCTCAATCTTGAATGCCGGCGACGTGAGCGTGCCCGTGGCGTCGTCCCCTTGGAAGTATGAATTCACCAGGCCCTGCCCCTTGAACCCGGAGACTGCCATCTGTCCGTCGAGTGTGCCCCTGGCCGGCCCCGGCCCGAACGCCTCGCCAGTCACCTTCCATGCGCCGTAGGAAGGACCCTCGAAATCGGCGATGAGTATGTCCTGCGCAGCACAGACGATTGAAGCACAGCACAGAATCATGGTCAGTGTGAGAATTAATCTGTTCATTGTCAGGCCTTTCTTACAACGGGTTTCCTGGACAGGGTCCACACCTGGGATCAATGTCTGCCCCTGTACGCATGGATCACGGAGTCAGGCGCAAGGCAATCCCACGTCCTGCGGCAGCGGTTTTCATCTTGGTTCAAGTTCGAATAGGTAAGGCTGTTTCGGATCCACAGAGAGATCCCTGTCCAAGGGTATTCTTTCACCGGACATGACATTCACGGCCAGTGTGTCTTTTGTGAGCACCTCGGAGAATCGTGAAAGATCCACGGTCTGACGGCTCGCCGTTTTGTTCAGCACGACCATGACCTTCATGTGGTCATTGAAGCGGAAATACGTATACACGCCGTTGACCGGCACAAAATGAATCAGCTTGCCATCATGTATCGCCGTGGCGGTCCTTCTCCAATTCAGCAGTTTTTTGACAAAACGCTGTGCTTCCATCTGCCCTTCTGTCAATCCCTGAGTCGTCACACCATTGACCTCATCCTCCTCCCAGCCGCCAGGAAAGTCACGCCTGATATTGCCGTGACTGTTATCGCCGGTGTTCGACATCGCGATTTCAGTGCCGTAGTAGAACTGGGGCACCCCGCGCATGGTGGCCATATAGGTGATCGCCAGTTTGAACAGGCCCATGTCTTCATTCAGTTGTGTAAAGATCCGGCTCATGTCGTGGTTGTCAGGAAAGATCACATGGTTAAAGGGATCCGGGTATAGAAAATCATTCGAAAGCATCTCGTACAGATCCATCATGCCGGCATCCCATGCCTCTTTCTTGACCAGTGCATTGACCAGGGCATGCTGCATGGGAAAATCGAGCAGCCCGGGCAGACAGGATGTATAGCCGTCCGGATTGTGCTTGCCCTTCTGCCAGTACGCCAGAACCGCAGGATTCAGACTCCATTCTTCACCGCAGATGTTAAAGTGAGGGTACTCGGTCATCACCGCGCAGGTCCAGTCCCGCATGAAATCCTTGTCTGAATAGGCATAGGTGTCCATGCGGATGCCCGCGAGGCCCAGATATTCGATCCACCACAGGGTGTTCTGGATCAGGTACCGGGCCAGCAGGGGATTTCTTTGATTCAGGTCAGGCATGGTCGGCACGAACCAGCCCTCAGTAAAACGCGTGCGGTCGTATGCCGAGGCATAGGGATCACGCACCGTGGTCCGTGTGTGATTCGTTATGAAGAAATCATTGGCATGGTTGATCCAGTCCTGGGCAGGTAAATCGTGCATCCACCAGTGTTCGGAACCGCAGTGATTCATGATCATATCCATGATGATCTTGATGCCTTTTTCTCGGGCCTTGACTGCCAGTTCCCGGTACTGTGCATTGGTTCCCAAACGGGGATCGACCCTGTAATAATCCGTGGTGGCATACCCGTGGTAGGACCCTTGGGGTTGATTGTTCTCCAGCACAGGATTCAGCCAGACCGCGGTAAATCCCATATCCCGGAGATAGTCAAGACGATCGATGATGCCCCTGAGGTCACCGCCATGCCGTGCCCACTTGTCCTTGCGGTTGACCCTGTCCGGCATCCCGGGGACATTGTCGTTGCGCGGATCTCCATTGGCAAAGCGATCCGGTGTGATGAGGTACAGGACATCGGAACCATCATACCCCTGTCGCAAGGCCGCATTCTGTGCTCTCGGCAATAACCGGTAATCGAAACGGATGATCACCTGCTGGTCTTTGTCTCTGAGTTGGACTGTGACGTCCCCGGCAGGGGCGTCTGGTGCAATGTCGACGACCATGAAAAGATAATTCTTGTTCCCCGTTGACACGGTTCTCTTCAGGGTCATGCCGTGCTGATTGATGTGCGGTGTCAGGTCCGAAATATGCTTGCCGTAGATCATGATCTGCAGTTCAGGGCAGCGCATCCCGGTCCACCAGAAAGGCGGTTCGATCCGTTCCACGGTATACGGTGCAGAAGTGACAACACGGCCAGTGAGTGCCTCGGCCGGAAGACTCTCTGCATACGCTGGCGCGCCTGCTGAAAGAAAGATCAGAAACACTAACATGGCGGATTTAAAACACATGGCAGCCCCGTCTTGAAAAAGCCCGGTTGATCAGGCCCAACACATGAACGGACTCTGTCCTTCACTGTCAGGGTCTCCCATCACGTGCATGCACATGATGGGAGACCTTCAAATGCTAAACATTGAAAACCACAGGACTTTCTGCAAAGGTCCTGTGTCAATTTAATGGGGTCAGTGCCACTGTACGGAAGTGGATTTCGCCGCCTTCGGACTGCAGGCCAATGTTGCCGGCCACGATGTCCAGACCTGTGGCCTCATTGACCTTCTCGCCATTGATCACCAGCGTCAGGTTGCCGCCGATCAGTGTGATCTCGTATTTATTCCACTGGCCCGGCTCGTTTTCATTGCCCTTGATCTTCGAGACACCTGAGAGCTTGCCGGTCATGCCGCCGTCACCTGTTCTCGATCGGGCTGCATCGCCCTTGACCTGAAAACCGTGGAAGCCGTAGATGTCACCGGCATTGCCGCTCTGGAGCTGGGCCTCTGCACATTTGGGCAGGGCCTTGGGTTCGCCGGTGATGCGCAGCAGCACACCGCTGTTACTTGCTCTTTTACCGGGTGCCCATCGCCATTCCACAACGAGCTTAAAGTTGGTGTACTTTTCCTTTGTGGCAAGATAGCCCATGGGCTTGCCCTGACAGATGAGGAGGCCGTCACGCACGCTCCACACGTCCGCCATCTTCACATCCGGCTCCACCAGATAATAGGTCCAACCCGTCAGGTCCTTCCCATTGAACAGGGAAATACCCTTACCGTCCTTGGACGGGGCTGTGATTTTCTGGAAGTCCATCTCAAACCATGCATTGTCGGCCATTTGACCGTATTCCAGGCCGTACACGGCGATCTTGATCGTGGCGGCATTCACCCTGGAATACACGATGCCAACGTCAGTGGACTCTCCGTACTCATTCTTCATAGCTGTCTTGCAGACCGCTTTGCCGTAGTCGGACTCCCAAGTCGCCTGAGTCGCCTGGCCCCGATTGTTGACGCTGAACTGCTTCACCTGTTCGGCATCGGCGTCAAAATATATCATACCCTGTGATGACACCTCGCCCATCTGCAAGCCAGTGGTGATGGCATGCCCATCCACAGCCCATTCATGGGTGATCAGGATATCCTCCCCATTTTCGGTCGTACCCTTCCACGAACCGATCATCCAGGAAAGCCCCTCCTGCTCAACAACGTCCTTGAGGCTCTCCTGACCGATCGCCACACTTGCCATAGCCATCAACACCAAAATAAACACCAGATTCTTTGGTTTTTTGTACATGCCGAAGTCTCCTTTTTTTCTGTACCCTACTTAGTTTCCATGGTCTTTATCAGATCACTCTCAACTGCTATTGTGCCAATCCTGGCCAAGAGTGGCCTATCACTCTGCCTGTCTATCCCATCATCAAACTACATCTTTACGCTGACGTCAACTGCTTCCTTAAATCAGACCCACAGAGGCCCTCGCATCTGGTCCGGCCCGATGAACTCAACCGAGTGTCATACCCAGGCCCTGCACTCCAGGAAATGTCAAGCCAGAAGCCATCGCATCGGTTAATGCACCGGGGCCTGAACAATGGACTCATACACCAGCGGTTTGACAGCCGCCTGAAGTTGATTCGAAAAGGGCATGAGCTGAGATAAGGCAATGACGATCAGTTCCTGCCCGGGGTTGATCCAGAAATGGGTACTGGCTGCCCCGGCCCAACCGTACTCACCCACATCATCCCTGCCCTCTGTGATCTGCACAGAGAAGCCCAGTCCGAATCCCTGGCCATTCCGTGTGACAGTCTTTGGAAGCTGATTCTTTGTCATCTGCTCCACTGTGTCTGCACGCAGGAGCCGCTTGCCGTTCAGTTCTCCCCGGTTCAGGAGCATGTGACAAAATCTGAAATAGTCACCCATGGTGGAGACGAGCCCGCCCCCACCGGACAAGAGCCCCGGCTTGTGTAAGAACTGACTGGTCAGGGGATCGTCAGACACGCGCAGTCCCCCACCCTGCCCGGGGCCAAAGCAGGCTGAAAATCGATCGATCTTCTGAGCCGGCACATAAAATCCCGTATCCATCATACCAAGAGGCGTGAAAATTCTGGTACTAAAGAATGTATCCAGGGTCTCACCTGAAATGACTTCCACCAGGTGACCCAGCACGTCCGTGGAGACGCTGTAGTGCCATCGCGTACCCGGCTGATACAGCAGCGGAAGGGTGCCCAGCTTTTCAGCCATGTCGTTGAGTGAGGTGTTTCTGTTGAGCACGCCCTGGTTCAGATACATCTTATCCACAGGCGTGTCACTGAAAAAACCATAGGTGAGCCCTGACGTATGGCGCAGCAGGTCACGAACCGTCATGTCACGAGTTACAGACACAGGCGTGCCTGACTCGTCATACACTTTCAGATCCTTGAACGCTGCAATATACCGGGACACAGGATCGTCAAGCTTGACCTTGCCCTGTTCAACCAGCATCATCACGGCCACACTGGTCACGGGCTTGGACATGGAATAAAAGCGAAACAGGGTATCTTCTGTGACCGGCTTTGCTGCGGCCTTGTCCATCGTACCAAAGGTTTCAAAGAACGCCACCCTGCCCCGGCGTGCGACCAGCACACTGGCGCCGGCAATTTTCTCATCGTCCACCAGGCCCTGAACGGCCGCGCCCACACGCCCGAGACCCGCCTGCGACATGCCCACATCCTGCGGCGAACACACGTCGATCTGGCCCGTATAGCCAAGACCTGAAAAGATCAGGATCACTAGAACGGATAAGACTCTTGTCTGTCGCATAATCTTCAAGATACTCCAAACTTAATTCATGACTGAAGCTCTGCAAAAATTCCGACGAGTACACGGCAAAAAGTACTATTCAAGGTGTCAAGACTCGTTTTTCTGAACACTGAAAACCCCAGGGCTTTCGGCAAAAAGCCCTGAACCTATTCGTGGCGCAAGGATTCTATGGGATCCTTGAACGCGGCCTGGCGTGCAGGATAGACCCCGAACACAATCCCCACACCCAGGGATATAAACAGGGAGAGAATCACCGACCAGGGCGCAATGCGCGGTTCGAGCGTGTGCACAATGGGCGGCAGCAGGTCCGGCAATACCAGGGTCACGCCCGAGCGAAAGGCCCTGAACAGCGGACCGCACATCAGGCCGAACATCACACCGAGCAGGCCGCCGCCGCCTGTGAGGACCACGGTCTCCGTCAGGAACTGCTGGATGATGTGCCTGCGCCTGGCACCCAGCGCCCTGCGAATGCCGATCTCACGGGTGCGTTCGGTCACTGTGGCCAGCATGATATTCATGATCCCGATCCCGCCGACAAACAGTGAGATGCCGGCAATCACGACCAGCAGGACATTGAACATGGCACGGGTCCGTTCCGCCTGCTGCAGCAATTCCTTGGGCACCACCACGGCGTAGTCTTCTTTTTCATGGTATTTCTTGAGCAGGGTTTCAATGATCGCAGCCGTCTCGTCCACGTCATCCACACTGTGGACACTCACCGTGATCTGACTGAGCTCAACCTGTTCCCCCTGAAATTCTCCAGCCACGCGTTTCATCACGAGATCGCCAATTCGATGACGCAGTGTCTGCAGCGGGATGTACGCATCCAGGTTGTAATCCCTGGCATCGAAACTGCCCCCAATGGCCGCGGACGCCATGCGCGGCTTGGTCTGACCGACCACCACATAAAACTCGCTGCCCACCCAGATGGTCTGACCAATCGGATTCTCGTACGGAAAGAGCCGCTTGGCTGCATCGTGGGCCAGGACCACGACCTTCTCACCGCGGTCGCGCGGTGCAAGCCATCGACCGCGCGCGATCTCCAGCCGGTTCAGGGCCAGGTGCTCCTCCACACATCCCACGAGTTTGGCATCGACCGTCCGGTTTCCCATGCGCAGTTCGAAGCGGAGTTCACGCATGGGGATCACGCGTCGAATGCTCGGAATGTTCTCTACAATGCGGCGATAGTCGTCTCTCAACAGACCGTAAATCTTGATCCGGGTGTTGGCATCGTTCTCGTCGCTTTCGGAACTGGCCTCCTTGGTTCTGACGATAATGTTCGTGGCGCCGAGTTCCTTGATCTGCTGTTGGGCCCGGTAGCTCACGCCTTCTCCCATGGCCACCAGCCAGATGACGGTGCTGGTGCCAATGAAGATGCCCAGGGCAGCCAGGCCGGCACGCATCTTGTGGACCAGCAGGCTCTTTATGCTCAGTTGAACGGTTTGGATAAGGACGCTTTTCATAGGGTTCCTGATTATAACTCTTGCTTGGGCTTGGGCCCTTGCGGTTTCGATGTTTGCGGATTGGACTTTTGGGGCGACTTGGACTGGGAGTTGGCCTCCTTTGATCCGGCAGGCTTGGCCGATTCCAACATTGGGTCTCCGGTTTCGTCTTCCGACTTCGAGGCCAGGGCCCTGGCCGCTTCAAAGGCAAACGGATGGAGCACGACCTGATCGCCTTCCTGCAAACCGGCCTCAACCACCGTGAACCTGTCATTGGTGTCACCCAGTCGGACAGCACGCTGCTCCACACCTGCGGCGGTCCTGACCCAACAGAATGCGTCGGGGTCGGCCTCGACCACAGCAGCCACAGGCACGGTCAACACATCCTTGTACCGGGCCACAATCACCTCCACCTCGGCACTCATGCCGGGCTTGAGCCCCTGCACTGACGAAAGTGCCACGGTCGTGTCGTACTTGACCACATTGCCGTTCCACTCACCCGCCGGCTCTGCCATCGAAGCCACGGAGGAAACTTCACCGCCCAGTGTCATGTCCGGCAGCACCACACGCGCAGCCAAACCCGGTTTCATGCGCGCGACGCGGGATTGGTGAACCCCGATCTTGACCTGCATCTGGGTCGGGTCGGGCATGAGCAGCAGGGTCTGACCCATGTACACGGTCTCACCCTCCTGGATCCGTGGGGTATGATGCTCCCACGGTCTGGCCGAGGGGAGAATCACCATACCGCTCGTTTCCGCCTTGACCACGCAGTACTTGATGTCATCCAAGGCAAGTGCCACTTGCTCGGCCAGCCAGTTGGCACGCTCCTTGTCTGCTTCGTATTTTGCCTTACTGGCATTCAGGTTGCCGTTGAGCAGGGCCAGCTGCATGCGCTTGCTGTATTCGTTCAGCACCTCGATTTCCGTCTTCTTGACGTCCACATTCAGCCTGGCCTGAATGACTGCAAAGGCCTTCTCCTCCAGTTCCAATTCACTGACATAGCCCCGCGCAGCCATCAATTGCGCATGGTCCAGCATGTTCTGTGCAGTGCGATGGCTGGACTCGGCAATGGCCAGGTCCTTTTCCAGTGTCATCAATTCGGTGCGGTACCGGCCCTCCAGATACTCTGAGATGGCGAGTTCCGAGCTGGCCACATCCGCCTTGGATCGCTCCGCCTCGGACCGCGTCAAATGGGCCCACTTGGACACCTCATTGAATCGGTCTTCGAAGTCCAGGGAACCCAATTTCACCAGCTCGTCGCCGGGCTTGACCTCGGTCCCACTCGGGATCACCCAGAGGATGGGGATCTCCCCCCCTCTGACTTGACATTTGATTTCCTCATTGCGAGCGCTCTCCAGCGTGCCCTGCGCCGTGACCGTGACCACCAGATCACCGCGTTTGACTGTGTGCAGGAACCGGGGCCCTGCCTCCTGCAGCGACCCGCGCCCGAACATCATGGCCGCAACAGACGCGACCACAATCACCGCCACAATCACCGGCGCGCGGCGCCAACGCGATCCGCGCTGAAGTGGGCTGCGATGCGCCCGGTGCGACGTTGGTACAGGCCTGTCACTCGGCATGGTCGGTCTCCTGGTCGATGGCCTTGCGGGGCGTGTTTCTATCTGTCGGCGTCAGAACCATTGTCTGTGCTTCCTGGATGGAGGCCAGCGGGTCAAGGACGACCTCATCACCTTCCTGCAGACCGGCCTCCACGGCAATAAACGCGTCGTTGGTGTCGCCGAGTTGAAGTGACCGTTTCTGCAGTCCCTCGGTCGTGGAAATCCAGCAGAATGCGCCTTGCGGTGTTTCGACCACGGTGGACACAGGGACCAGCAGCACATCCTCGTGTTGAGCGATAATGACTTCCACTTCTGCGCTCATGCCGGGCTTGAGCCCCTCCACCGAGGGCAGGCTGACGATGGTGTCATATTTCACCACATTGCCGGTCCACCAACCCGCCGGCCTGGTGACCGAAGCCACAGAGGACACGTCACCCTCCAGTGTCTTGTCCGGCAGCGTGATCCTGGCGGCCAGGCCCGGCTTGATGCGGTCGATGATGGATTCGTGGATGCCGACCTTGACCTGCATCCTGGACAGGTCCGGGATGAGCAGCAGGGTTTGATCCATGTGCACGCTCGCACCCAGCTCGACTTTGGGTTCTCGACTCCACCGATCAGGCGTGGGATAAATCACCAGCCCCCCCCGTTCGGCCGTGATCCGACAGTACTTGAATTCCTCCAAGGCAAGATCACGTCGCTGGGCATCCTGCTGGGCCTGCTCCTCTTCTGCGTCCAGTTGCGCCCTGGCGGCATTGAGATTACCATTGAGCGTTTCCAGTTCCATGGCCTTGGTGTACTGCTCCAGCTCATCGATCTGCGTCTTTTTGAGCTCCACGTTCAAATTTGCCTGCGTGACTGCAAACGTCTTTTCCTCCAACTCCAATGCACTGACATAACCCCGCGCAGCCATCAGTTTCGCATGGGCCAGTATGTTTTCTGCAGTACGCAGGTTCGACTTGGCAATCACCAGATCCTTTTCCAGGGTCATGCGTTCGGCGCGAAACCGTCCCTCCAGGTACTCGGGTATGGCCAGTTCCGCCCTGGCCACATCGGCTCTGGCGCGTTCGGCCCCGGACCGCGTCAAATGGGCATTTTTTGTGCACTCTGCAATGGCGTCTTCGATCTCCAGGGTATCCAGTCGGATCAGTTCATCTCCAGGCTTGACCTCCATACCGCTCTCGACCAAATAGATGATGGTATTGTGCCCTCGCACCCGACATTTTATTTCCGTATTTTCGGCACTTTCCAGCGTGCCCCGTTCCGTGACCGTGACAACCAGCTCGCCGCGTGTGACCGTATGGGTCATCGCGGGGCCCAGGGGCCGAGACACCCCTGAACCGGGAAGCAAGGCAGCAGCCGACATGACCGCAGCGACCACAGCGATGGCCAGCACACTACGTTTCCACCACGGACTGCGCGAGGCATGAGGAGGATTGGATCCCTTCGGTGTCCCTGACATTGGTTCGGACCCGGGTGTGTTTGCGTGCGTCTCAGTTGACATCGTCGGCCTCCTGTGACAGGGACTCTCGTGACGCCTCATCCGATTCGGCAGGGTCCTTTTTCTGCACCAGGGGATCTTCGAGTGGTTTCCCCAGGTCACTCTGTGCGTCCTCAACCAGTTCGAGGGGATTGAGCAGCACAACGTCCCCTTCCTTGAGACCGGCCTCGACCACAATAAAGGAGTCATTGGTGTCTCCGAGCTTCAGGGGCCGACGCAGCATGCCCTCAGCCGTCTTGACCCAGCAGAAGGCGCCTTCGCCTGTTTCCAGCACAGCGGCCACAGGGACCATCAAGACGTCCACATACTGATCCATGATCACTTCGACTTCTGCGCTCATGCCGGGCTTCAGTCCTTCCACAGAGGGCAGCTCGATGACCGTGTCATATTTGACCGCATTACCGTTCCACCAGCCGGCCGGCCGGGTGACCGATGCCACAGACACCACGGTGCCCGTGAGCGTCTTGTCCGGCAGGGTGACCTTGGCAGCCAGTCCCGGCTTGATGCGGTCCACGATGGATTCGTGAATACCGACCATCACCTGCATGCTGGACAGGTCGGGCATGAGCAGCAGGACCTGATCCTTGCGCACGGTCGCCCCTTCGGTGATGTCGGGGGTGCGCTTCCACGCAGCCGCCGACGGGTAGATCACCAACCCGGCCCTGTCCGCCTTGATCACACAGTTCTCCAGCTCCTCCTTGGCGCGTTCGAGGCGGGCTGTGTCCATGGCAAGCCCGGCCTTGTCCGCTTCCAGCTTTGACTTGCTGGCAAGCAGGTTGCCGTTCAAGGTCTCCAACTGCATGGCGCGTGTGTATTTCTTCAGCACGTCGATTTCCGTCTGGATCACCTTCAGTTCCAGCTCGGCCTGGGTGACAGTGAACGCATTGCCCTGGACTTCCAATTCAGTGACATAACCGCGTTTGAACAGATCATTGGAATGGCCCAGCATCTTCTGGGCCGTCTCCAGATTGGTCTCGGCAATGGTCAACCCTCTTTCCAGCGATTTCAACTGAGTTTTATAACTGCCCTCCAGATACGCGGGAATGGCCATCTCAGCCCTGGACACCTCAGACATGGATCGTTCGAGTGTGGCCGTGGCCGAATAATAATTGGTGGTTTGCTGACTGATGGCATCTTCGATTCGCTTGGTATCCAAGCGTACCAGTTCATCGCCAGCCTGGACCTCTGTGCCCCCCGGGATCACCCAGATCACGGTATTGTAGCCTCGAACCTTGCACTTGATTTCTGTATTTCTGGAGCTCTCCAGGGTGCCCTGCTCAGTCACGGAGACCACGAGGTTGCCGCGTGTCACAGTATGCGTCAACGTGGGACCTGAATCGCGTGGTGACAGGGCGCCGGGCATGAGCCCGACCGCCGACGCCAAGACAGCCACACCACCGATCAGCGCCAGACCCCGTTTCCAACGTCTGCCCGCTGATGACTTCTGAGGATTTCCCAGGGCTTTTGAAAATTGATTTTTTGTCACGACTAATTTCCTTTTAATTGGGTGAGGACCGATCCCTTGGAAGGATCATCCGGCGCATTTAAGTTGATGGGGCGGTTTTCAACAGGAGTCTGAACAGGCGTCACGGCCCCTGAGGCGCGCGCGTCTCTAATCTGCGGTATGCGGTCTGCCAACTCGATCCATGCTGCGGGAAGGTCCGGCGGCAGGCTCAACGCATGGGTGTCAACGGCGCTGGTGACAAGCCCGGGAAGGTCCTCCTTCACCGCGGAATGATCTCTCCACACGCCGTCGGGGTCAAGCGCCATGATGCCCAACTCACGATCCAGACGCATACGCGCCGCATAGTAGTTGAGCCACACGCCCATGAAGCTGTTCTGGGTGTTCAGCAGGGAAGACAGCGCGCCCAGAAGGTCCCGGGCAGACGTCGGTCCGAATTGGGCCGGTCGTTGTCCCGGCTGCGGGGGACGCACAGGGGCATAAAACGCGGCCCTCGACATATCGACACGCCGAATCGCGATGGTCACGGCGCGCCGTTGAATCTCCAGATCCATACGCAATTGGTCAATCTGCCGCAGGAGTCCGCGCAGGCCCTGGTAGAGCGAGTCATGCGACTGGATGAAATCGCGGCGACTGCGCTGGTAGTCAATCAACGACTGACGGTAGTTGTTGCGTTCCAGCAACCGTGTCAAGGGGGCATCCAAAGCCACACCCAGCTGCAGATTCCCGGTGGTCCCGCTGAACCGGGAGGCATTGTTGCCTGCCGTGCCCACACCGCCGCTGGCAGTCACATTCAGTGCGGACTGCAGCGCATCAGCACTCAACTGGATGGATCGCCAACTGTCCACCAGTGCCGCCCTGCCATTCATGAAATCCATGCGGTTGTCCAGGGCCATGGCAAAGGCCTCCTGGGCATCCAGGGCAATCGTTTGAATGTTCACGGTTTCAAGGCGGGCGCGGGCCTGAATCAACGTAGCGCCCTGAACCAGGCGAAGGAGATCGGTCAGCCAGATCACGGTCCTGTCAAAGGTCGCCCTTCGCGTTGTGTCAGAGAGTCCTTTTTGAAGGAGTTCCATTTCGACCTGGACTTTTCCGAACTGCTTTTCCAGATCGGCCAATCCCTGATGCAGGCCCTTTCTGTCCTGTTGAAACACATCCCTCTCTCGTTTGGTCATGGTCTGCTCGCGCGCCGGTGCCGCGTCTTCCATGCGTGTCATGTCCGGCGTCACATCGTCCAGTTGCTGCTGCACTGCCCCGACCAGCTTGACCGCCTCGGTCAGGACTTGACCGATCGCATCGATGCCCACATCGTCCGACACCTCGCCCACACGCTCCTGCAACTGAACGATCGCGTCTTCGACTGCCGTGGCCTCACGTGCCACGAGCTTGAACTGGCGAATCAGACTATCGTCCAGCTCGAGGGACAGATCCGGCGGCAACCCGAGTGTCCCGGTCTTGTAGTAATCGAGCGACAGTTCATAGCTGTCGTGAATCTGCAGCAGGTTGGCACGCTCGTTTTCAATACTCTGACGAAACTGGTCCACCTGAACCAGGTCAATCACACCGATATCCTGGAAGGCTTCCAGGCGTGCCAGAGTCCGCTCCTGCAGGCTGAGGTTGTCCTCGGCATTGCGCATGCGCTGGAGCTGCTGCAGGAGGCCGATATATCCGCCGACCCCACCCTGACCGGAGAAGCCTGAAATGGTCGTGCGGCTGCCGCCCCGCTGCAGCCCTGCGACACCCAGTTCGCCAATGGTGATTTGTGTGTAGAAACCCTGTCGATATTGGTGAAAGGCACGCAGATTCGCCAGCAGGACTCGCTCGGCCAGGGTCAGTTGCTCCAACGCGATATCCCGTCCGGCACCTCGCAGCAGGGGCTGCATGAAAGAAAAACTGGCTAACGACGCAGCCATGTTGGTCGTCCCCCTGGAGAAATCAATCACGAATGAGTTGGCGAATCCCACAAGCAGCTCACCTGCCGTGGCAGTTCGTCTTTGGGCCTGAAGCACCGGATCGTTGCCCAAGGTCATTGACTTGCTGTCAGAGGCCCTGTTGCGGTTGACTCGGGCACTGTAGCCACCGAAGAACTGGGTGTCCAGGCGAAACCGCTCTGCGGTCACATCCAGGGCGGACAGATAGAGTGTCTCCAGTTGCGACTGAAGGGCCGGTGAGTGGACGTAGGCGAGCTGAAGTGTGGAATCGATGTTGAGCTTGACCGTGCCCTCTTCGTTCACGTCCACATAGTCACCCAGCGAGTCACGCCATGCAGGATTCTCCAATTCCGCCCGGACCCCGTTATCCTCCCAGTGTTTCCAGCCCGTTTTCCCATTGACCTGCTGCATGTATGCATGCGAGGCAGGATCGTCCTGAGGCATGGGTGAATGATCCGGATCATAGGGATCGAAGTATCGACTGCGAGGATCCATCTCGATACTATAGTCAGACGCCTGCCACCGCGGATCCGTATTTCGCTCGGCAATGGTATCATACGCTTCCCGGTCTGCCCGAAGACGATACTCCGATCGCTTGGTACGATAACACCCACCGCCCAGGATAAGGGCTGATATCGACAGAACGGCGATTGACAGTGTCACCGCCTTGACACGGACGGGCGATTTTCTGAATGCCCTCTGAATGCATAACTTTGAAATAGTCATCTTGTCTTTCTAATCTATGGATGCCACATGGCAGGTGCTCCTACCCTGTTGCATCTGAATGTTAACCCGAGTGCCAACCCGCCTGATCCACCCTGATGTTGAACAAACAGCAGGCTGCTGTCACTCATTTATAAAGGAAGCGTTTCCATCATCTCCTTTGCATGCACTTCATCACGACTCCGACTCTTTTCTATGGCCTCTATTTCACGCAGCAGGGGTGCCCGCCAGATCAGGGCCTTCCCCTTGGAATTCACGGCACCCAACAGTCTGCCGTCCGGTGAAAATTTCAGTTGCGAAGAGAGAAATCCCTCGCCCGGCAGGGTGGCCACCTCATGTCGGGTCGCGACGTCCCAGAGTTTGACCGCTTCCCCGCCCTTGCTGCCTGAAGCCACGCGCTGCCCGTCCGGTGAAAAGGCCACCGCATGGACCCCCAGCAAATGGCCGCTTAACACCGCGACCAGGTCGCCGCGGGCGCCTTCCCAGAGATTCACGGCGCCATCACCGGATGAGGTGGCAAACACTCGACTGTCGGGGGAGAAAGCGATATCCAGCACGGACCAGTTCTGATGGGTGGGGATCATTTTTTCGGTCGCGTTCTGCAGATCCAATACGTGAATCGCCTCATCGCGTCCCACATAAATGAGTAGCCGTTCATCCGGGGAGAGAACCGGTGTGGGCCTGTACAGTCTGGCATTCGAAGAGACAGTCACGACCCTGGATTGCCCTGTTCGGGTATCCAGCAAACGTATTTCAGAATAGGCCGTGACCACGACCAGGGTCTGTCCCTGATCCAGAAATCCTATCAAGTCAACCAGGGTCCTTTGATTGGGGTCGAACACGACTTCCCGGGTGACCTGCCGGCTGGCCCAGTCAAGCACCTTCAACTGACCATCCCCTGTGCCTGCGAAGATGCGATGGCCGTCAGGCGATATGAGCAACCGACGGATGTTGTCACCCAGGGCCGTGATGGTCTCTCCGGACTGCAGGGTCACGGAGTCCCAAAGCGTCACGGTGCCGTCCATATTGACACTCAAAATCCCGGCGCCGGCCGGTAAAAACTCAAGACTGCGGACCTGCACCGGGAGTGTCTCAAACTGACTCTGATGTTGGATGGCATCTGTATCCCACCCAAAGAGCGTGCCGTCTTTGCAGCCGCTCACAATACGTTTTCCGTCCGGGGACACGGCAATGGCATAGACCTCGGAGAGGTGCCCATGCAATCGAGTCAACTCCCGGGCACTGTCGAGATCCCACACACGAATGGTTTGATCTGCCCCTGCAGAGATGAGGCGTTGTCCATCCGGTGTAAAGGTCAGCGCAGGAATCCACGAGCTATGTCCGGCCAGGGCCATCCGTTCTTGTCCGGACTCCGTGGAGAATATCTTGATGTCCGTGGAAATACCGGTGAACCACGGGCTGACAGCCAGGAGTTTTCCATCGGGAGAAAAGACCAAACTGGCGATGTCCCCCTCAAAGGCAGTCATCTGCGCCTTTTCTGCGCCGGTGGCCACATCGAACAATCGAATTCGACCTGCCGGGTCCGCCATCGCAATGCACTGACCATCCGATGAGAAGACCGCCCGGCGGCTTTGAAGCACCTCGTCCGGTTTGCCCGGGACTTGGCGACGGAGCAACGCCCTGTCAAAGTCCCACGCGTGCAGTGTCATGTCCTGATCCGCCATGAGCAGGCCCGTGTCGTCCTGCATAAAGATCATGGCCTGAATCTCTCGGTCATGCGTGAACTGTGTGAGGATCTGATTTGACGGAATGGACCGGACCTCCACCCTGGCGCCGCCCTTACCATCACGGCAGGTCAAGGCCAGACGAGCGCCATCGTTGGAAAAGGCAAAGGCCCTGGCATTGAATCCAGACTCGGACAGGGTCATCACCAGGCCCTGCTCAGTCAGGTCCCACAGGCGTAGTGTGCCCTGCTTGTCGCAGGACAGCAGATAGCGTCCATCGGGTGACATGATCGTGCGCACGATATAATCCGCATGCGAAGGCAGCGTAAACGTGGCTTCACTGCGTGACTGATTCCAGAAGTATCGCCATTCCCATTGACGCAGGTCCGGCTTGTCAGGCCTGGGTCTGTGTCGGTCCAGCAGGGCCACGGTCCGACCATAGTTGTACGTCAACAGTGCCTGCTGCGCCAAGTTCATTTCAGAGTTGTACGCCTGCCTGAGTGTTGCCAGGCCTTCTCTTTCTGCGGCCTGGCGCTGCAGCGATTCATTCTGCTGCGCCAGTTGAGCCACCCTGCGCAGACGATTCTGCTCGTGTTCTGCACGCGTGGCCCGAATCGCCTGCCGACTGCTCACCACCACACCGAGTGTCAACAGCAGCACCATGGCCACCATGGCCTTGTAACGGCGTACAAACTTCAGCGTTCGATAGACCATACTGGGCGACCGGGCCAATACAGGTTCACCGTTCAGGTAACGCTGAATGTCCAGGATCAGACTGCTGACCGATTCATACCTGCGAGACCGGTCTTTTTCCAGACATTTCAGCACAATCCAGTCAAGATCGGAACGCAGCATTCGAATCAGCCGTGTCGGGTCGGTCCGATGGCATGTGCCCATGGCCCTGGCATCGGTTCTGGCCAAACCTGCGACCCGTGTTGAAGGCCGCTCAGGTTCCTTGTCACAGATCACCTGGCGACATTGATCAAACCCTGTTTTCAAGAGCGCTTCAGCGTCAAAGGGCGTGGTGCCCGTGAGCATCTCGTACAATACAACGCCCAGGGAATAGATGTCAGTGCGCGTATCAACATCGCCCCCATTCATCTGAATCTGCTCCGGACTCATGTAGGCCGGTGTGCCGACCAGGGTTCGCAGGCCCGTGTGCTGCGCATTTTCAGTCAACGGGTTCTGAGTCGCCTTGGCAATGCCAAAATCGATGACCTTGGGTTCAGGC
>JAIPFM010000111.1 GCA_021736645.1 Phycisphaerae bacterium
TGTAGTCAAATGATCGCCACATGCGACACGCACTGGGACCGCCCGGCCGGCTGATGCCTTGTTCAATGGGATCGCGGTCAGCGTTGCGATTGACAAGCCAACTGTCCGAGCCGTAAATGCCGTAAGGATAGGGCGTCTCTTTATCTGTCCGCTGGTGTTTTCCCCAGACGAAGTGTTCAATGAAATATTCGAGCGACGCGATCTCCGAGGCCTCGGGCCACACGACATTTTTTTCAGACAAATAGATGCACTTCGAGTTCGACGGATCGTCACTTCCGCTCACCGCATAAGGGTGCTGACCGCCTGGATTGTCCGGCCCGAGTCGACATCGCCCCTCTTTCATCGTGGTGTCGTACAGACTGAACAGACCGTCGTACCATACAGCCGGATCGCGGTGTTGCTGTCGCTCATGGATGAACGCCGCGCGACGTTTGATGAGCGATTCAATCGGCACGGTCGAAAAAAATTCCAGATACGCTCGCTTGCCGTCCACCGTATGGATCGTCAGTCTGTTTTCCCCAAGACGGGAAAACGCCACACGCCAGATGCGCGTGTCCTGATCAGGAGATGTCAGCTCCTCGATGGTCGTGGACTTCGGAAATTCAGGCACAACCTGCACCATACGGTTGTGGGTCCGAATGGCGAACCGGGCGTCCAGATCAGTGGGCACCACCATGCCGGAAACCACATGAATATCGAAACCGCCACTGGACACCAAGGCATCACGAACGCCAGCCAGGTCATCGGCCCAGCGGAATTCAAAGGTGTAACTCGCGGTCTCGGTCGGCTCAAGGCGTCGACTCGTATGCGCCTGACGCCACGTGCCCGGACGGGTCGGTCCCGTGGCGGCCGAGTGTGCATAAACGCGATATTGTACACCTCCATGCGCGTAACTGGCACCCGAGTCTTCGAAGTACTCGAGCGATGTACCGTTGACCGGTGTCAGGACCAGATGCGACCCCACCCCACAAACCGGCATCCAATAAACGAAGGAACCGTGCCCGCTGATGTGGGCATGTCGAAAGAGTCGTTTCGTCAAGTTGATAACGCGGTCTTCATGTCTTTCGAATTTGCCGTACTGTGTGAACATGGGCAGCGGCAGTTCGACGTCTCCGATCTCGATCCATGTATCACGCGTGTTGGTGACACTGACGTGCCATCGCAGCACACCCGCCTCCTCGGTCCAGGATTGGGTCAACCGAATGGCATCGACATCTCGGGCCTGCCTGTAATCGCCCTCGACGGTCAATTGATCCATGGCCCCTGCCGTACTGTCCACTGTCACCCAGTCGGTGTGCCCCCCGGATCGATAGCGAAGAATGACCTGACCCAGACGATGGTCAGGGGCTATGAATTCCAGAGAAGAATCTGCGGCACGGCGCAGGCTTGTCACGCCACGGGCGTCGGATTTTATCAGAAACTGATGTGTGTCGACAGAGGCCATACCCAGACTGGCGATCCAGAGCGTAAGACACAGTGTTGATGAGGTTGGAGATTTCATACAGAACCTTTGGCGTATAAAACTGTGTTGCTTATTCATAGACAGATGCCTGCACAACCGTGAAAATGATTATACGTGCAGGGGACAGGCTGATCAATGGAAAACGCCTCCTGAAGCGACCGCCTTGCATGTCACCCAAATTAATCCAACCAAAAACGCTTGCATGCTTCTGGTCCGGCCAATACTATAAGGCAGTAATATCAACCATGAACGAACAGAGGTTTCACGTGTCCAACCACATGAGGTCCGTATGGCGAAAATAATTCATTTCATTGCACAGGGTATCCTTGTTGTATCTTTATTGATCACGGTCTGTTGCAGCGGAGCGGAACTGCCCAATATCGTGATTGTATACACAGACGATCTGGGCTTTGGGGACCTCTCCATCTACAATCCCAAGGCAGCGTACAAGACACCCCGCATCGATACCATGGCCAGGGAAGGCATCCTGTTCACAGACGCGCACAGCCCCTCCACGATCTGTTCGCCCTCGCGATACGGTCTCTTCTCAGGGCAGCAGATCTATCGGTCCACGGGACGCGGCGGCGGTGCCTTTGAAGGACCCGGCGGACCCAGCTATCTCAAACCAGGGACCCTGACCCTGGGCGCCATGCTGCAGGCCAAGGGGTACCGCACCGGTGTGTTCGGCAAGTGGCATGTGGGCCTCACCTGGGTCGATGACAACGGCAAGCGACTCGGAGGCGGGTTCGCCAATTCAAAGTTGATCAACTATGAAAAGAGTACACCCCTGATCGACGGCCCCAACAACAGGGGATTCGACGAATCGTTCATCACACCGAACTGTCCCAACACGGATCCCCTGTACGTGTACATTGAAAACGGCATGGTCAAGGTGCCTGCCACGGTCCAGCACAAAAGCAGCAACCTGCCCAATCTGGACGGATGGCTGTGGGACAATGACGAGGGATTCATGTCCGTAGGGTACGATTTCGAGAATGCCGACAAGATCTTCTACGGCAAGACCATGGATTTCATCACTCAGCATCTCGATCGCCACCCGGACAAGCCGTTCTTCGCCGTGTTGTCCACACAGATCGCCCACGCCCCGGTCCTGCCTGCTGAAGAATTTCGAGGCAAGACGACCGGCGGGCCCAGGGGTGACTTTGTCTGGGAACTGGACGTCCTGGTGGGACGTCTGATCGACAGGCTCGATGCCCTGGGCGTGGGCGACAACACCCTCATCCTCTTCAACTCGGACAACGGGGCTGAGACAGTACACTACCACCGCATGCGCCAGGAATACAAGCACGATGCCTCCGGCGGCTGGCGCGGCATGAAGCGAGACGGCTGGGAAGGAGGCCACCATGTCCCCTTTATCGCACGCTGGCCCAGGGCCATTCCAGCAGGGCAGATGTCCAGTCAGATGACCAACACAACGGACATCTTTGCCACGCTGGCGTCCGTGGTGGGGTATGAGCTCAAGGAAGCCGATGCCACAGATAGTTTTGACATGCTGCCCGTGATGCTGGGTATCCAGCCCAAAGACAAGCCGGTCCGGCCTCATCTGCTGACACAGAGTTTCAGGGGTGAGTTTCAGATCCGCCAGGGTCCCTGGAAATACCTGGATCACATGGGGTCCGGGGGCAACAACTACACGCAGGGCTTCATGCCGCAGTACGGGCTGCCGGAGACCGCCCCTGAGGCGACCGGCCAGTTGTTCCACCTGGGCAGAGATCCCGGCGAGACCACCAATCTGTTTTTCAAGGAATCCGAGAAACGCAAGGAACTCCAGCAATTGTTGAGTCTTTTAAAATCCAGCGGACGCAGCGCACCCAG
Organism: Phycisphaerae bacterium; assembly: GCA_021736645.1. Lineage (GTDB taxonomy): Bacteria > Planctomycetota > Phycisphaerae > Sedimentisphaerales > Anaerobacaceae > JAIPFM01. Next base: position 3,299 of record JAIPFM010000111.1, read on the forward strand.
GGTCAGGAATCCCATTGGTATTGAGAATATCCCTGTGCTCACGCCGAACAAGACAAGACCGAGGTCCTGACCTGAACGCTCAATGTGATTTGCGATACTGCCCTGGTGACTTGCCCATGGTGCGCACAAATTCGCGGGACAGGTGGCTGTGGTCGCAAAAACCGCACTCATGGGCAATCTGGGTAATGGTGTGGTTGGTTCGCAGCAAGGCAACGCAGGCCTGGTGGACCCGAAATCGGTTTATGAATTTCACGGGCGTCATCCCGAAATTCTGGCGAAAGACCCGCTCGAACTGGCTCACGGACAGGTTGGTCACGTGGGCCAGGTCCGTCATGTCAATCCGAGATTTATAGTTGGTACTGATGTAATCAATGATCTGGCTCATCTTGTGGTAGGGTTTCCAGGTGTCAGCCAGCCTGTGCAGGTTCTGCGTGATGCCTGCCAGGCCAATGATCTCCTGGGATTCCGAATACAGGGGTATCTTGTGCGTCACATACCACTCCACAGTGCCGTCCCGATTGGGCACCATTTCGATCCGGTTTTCCAGTGTCCTGCCTGTATTGAGCACCTCCAGATCATCGTTGAGAAAGTTCTTGACCAGATCTTCGGGGAATACATCGGCATCCACCAGGCCAATGATCTCCTCCTCGCTTTCCACGCAGAGTTTGTCCATGAGGATGCGGTTGCCCGTGATGAATCGGCCCTCGCGATCCTTGACAAAGAAACACACGTCACTGAGGTGCTCAAAGAGCCGGGTGATGCGGAGCGCTTCGCTGCCAAGTTGATTCACAAAATCTGTCTTGAGTTTTTGCCTGTTCATGACGCAATTCTCATAGTAAGATGAGATCTAGATTAATGGGTCATGCTGAAATTGTACACAAAAATGCCTAGAGTATTCTATCGAAGCCTGCCCTTGTGCACTATAGTCTCAGCGAGACCCAACGGATTAAAAGTCACCATCATCGAAACTAAGGAGTAAGAGCATGAGCACATCCTCAAATACCCTTCCCAAACTTCACAACGCCATGTGGCCCGGTCTGGTCGGCAAGGGCACTGATCCTGGCCAGGAACCGCCGATCAGTCTCGAACACATGCTTGAATTGACGGCTGCGGCAGAGGTGAACGGTCAAAAGTTCGATGGCATCGATTATTTTCTCTTCCTGCCGCACACCGACCCCAATGCCGGCGCAGATGAACTCAAGAAGACGGCAGATCTGATTCAAGGGTACGGCTTCAATGTGGGGTCACTGGTCGCCCCGGTCTGGCCCGGCACAGTGGGTGATTCGGCCATGGGCGATACAGCGGCTCGGAAGAAATTCCTCGAGGCCGTGCGCGTGGCATGCCGCATTGCCGGGGTGTTCAACGAGCATGGCGTGCGCAAATACGGTGTGATCCGTGTGGATTCAGCAGAGTTCGGCGTGGCAAAATGGGGCGAGAACCCAAAGGCGAACACAAAAAAAATCGCGGACACATTCCGTGAAGCAGCCAAGATCGCCGCAGACCACGGCGAACGCATTGCAGCAGAGGGCGAGATCTGCTGGGCCGGTATGCACAGTTGGAAGGCCATGCTCGATGTCCTGGAAGCCGTGGACATGCCCAAGGCATTTGGTTTCCAGGCAGACATGGCACATACCTACCTGTATCTGATGGGCTACAATGCACCGGAACATGCGATGGTCCAGCCCGGGTATTCGGAAGCGGAGTTCTATGCGGCGTACGAAACCATGGTCGACAAGCTGCGTCCCTGGACGATCGATTTCCACGTGGCGCAGAACGACGGCGAAGTCCACGGCGCAGGGTCACACGACAAGACAGGCAAACACTGCCAGGCCGATGATCCCAAGGGAAAACTCGACGTGGTGCGATGCGCAGGCTACTGGCTCAAAGACGCGGCTGCTCGCGGCATCCAGCATATCTGCTGGGACGGATGCATGTTCCCCAACGCAGTCCTCGAATCGCCGAAAACGTGGAACGCCATCCTCGACGTGATGCTCAAGGTGCGGGCTGCACACGGGTGGAAGTCTTAACAGGACTTTTGCAAAAAGCCCTGTAGTATACAGTTTTCAGTGTTCAGTTTTCAGAAGAACGCGTTTTTTACACTGAAAACTGCCTACTGAAAACTGAACACTTGGACTTTGCAAAAGTCCAGTCTTAACTGTGATCTGTGATCTGTGAACCATGAACCACTTTGGCAAAATGTTTCATTTTTCTGAAGTATTATGATAAGGAGTCAATGTCATGAAGAAGACACTCAATATTGGCCTCATCGGTTACGGCTTTATGGGCCGGACCCATTCCAACGCCTATCGCAAAGTCTCCAACTTTTTTGATGTGCCGTACAAACCTGTGCTCAAGACGGTTTGCGGCCTGGACGAGGCTCAGGCCAGGGCCTTCGCTGATCAGTGGGGTTATGAATCGTACTGCACGGACTGGCGCCAGGTGATTGCTGACGATACCATTGACGTGGTAGACATCTGCGTCCCGAACAATATGCACGCTGAGATTGCCATTGCCGCAGCTCAAGCCGGCAAGGCCATCTGCTGCGAGAAGCCCCTGGCCCTGAACGTGGCTGAGGCCGAGCGCATGGTCGCCGCCGTGGAAAAGGCCGGCGTGGCCAACCTGGTCTCGTTTAATTACCGGCGCGTGCCGGCAGTGACCCTGGCCAAACAACTCATTGACGAGGGACGCCTGGGACGCATCTTCCATTACCGCGCCAACTTCCTCCAGGACTGGACCATCTCCAAAGACGTGCCCCAGGGTGGTATGGCCACCTGGCGACTGGATGCCAAGGCCGCTGGCTCGGGCGTGACCGGCGATTTACTGGCCCACTGTATTGACACAGCCATGTGGCACAATGGGGCCATCACCAGCGTCAGTGCCATGACTGAGACCTTCATAAAGGAACGCAAAAACGCGGAGACCGGCAAGGTCGAGCCCGTGGGCATTGACGATGCCTGCACCTTCATGTGCCGGTTTGACAACGGGTCTCTGGGCAACTTCGAGTCCACGCGTTACGCACGGGGTCACAAGGCCCTGTACACCTTCGAGATCAACGGTGAAAATGCCTCCATTGCCTGGGACCTCCACGACCTGCATCGCCTGAGCTACTTCGACCATGCGGACGATTCCATTGTGCGCGGCTGGCGCAATGTGCACGTCACAGACGGCGACATGCCCTACATGGGCAAGTGGTGGGTGCCCGGCCTGCAGATCGGCTACGAGCACAGCTTCGTACACCAGGTCGCCGACTTCCTCGAAGACATGGCTCAGGGCAAGCCCACCTCCCCCACCTTCCGGGAGGCCCTTGCGACCCAACGCGTTTGCGAAGCCGTTCTGACCTCGGCAAAAAGCAAATCCTGGCAAACGATCAAACAACCCTAAATCATAATTACGGAGAGACCATATCATGTCAAAACAATCAATTGCCAAGAAGGCATTAGACCAGGGTCAGGGCATACTGCGACTGACCCCCACCTGGGTGCCCCGTTCCTTCTGTGTCCCGGGACGGCGCATCAAGCTGCACCCGGATGACTACTACGCCCTGGGAGGCGAAAGGGGAGGCATCGACGAGCGATGGTTTGCCTCGACGACGCCAGCCGACAACGGTCCGCTTACCTCCGACAATGAAGGATTGAGCTTTATTGTTTTTGAGGACAGCGGCAAAACCAAAAAGGTTCTCCTGCGTGATGCCATTGGAGACATGAAAGGTCAAATTATCGGAGAACGACTCTGGAAAGAATACAAACGCTGGCCCATGTACTCCAAGTTCTTTGACAACAAAGGCGCCCTGCCGCATCACATTCACCATCGCGATGAACACGCCGCCCCAACCGGGCAGCTTGGCAAACCCGAGGCCTACTACTTCCCGCCCCAGGTCAACAACCACGGCGGCGACTTCCCCTATACGTTTTTCGGTCTCAATCCCGGCGTGACCAAGGATCAGGTTCGTCAGGCCCTTCTGGATGCGGCTGAGGGAAGAGACAATGCGATTACGTCTCTGGCCCCGGCCCATCGTCTCCAGGTCGGGACGGGCTGGGATGTCCCGCCAGGCGTTCTCCATGCACCCGGTAGCCTCTGTACCTATGAACCCCAGAAGGCCTCGGATGTATTTGCGATGTACGAGAACATCACCCACGACCAGGTCGTGCCCAAGGAATTGCTCTGGAAGGACACACCCAAGGACAAGCTGGGTGACGTGGACCACCTGTTGGCCGTGATCGACTGGGACCTCAACGTGGATCCCAATTTTGCGGCGAATCGCTTCATGCGTCCCCTGCCCGTGCAGCCCGTGGAGCAGATGCAGGCCGCAGGGTACATAGAAAACTGGATCTGCTACAAATCCAGCGCATTCAGTGCCAAGGAACTCACTGTGCTGCCTGGTCAGACCGTGACCATCAAGGACAGCGCAGCCTATGGCATGATCATGATGCAGGGACACGGCACCATGGGTGTGTGGGATGTGGAAACGCCCACCATGATCCGTTACGGTCAGTTGACCCATGACGAATACTTTGTGTCCGAATCCGCAGCCCAGGCCGGCGTCAAAATAAAGAATCCTTCAAAATCAGATCCCATTGTCATGCTCAAACATTTTGGTCCGGACAATCCCGACCTGACGCTTTGATCGTGACATGCATTCAAGGAGTTCACCCATGAAACACTGGCTTATCCTGGCCGTGGGTTTGATTCTGGTGCTGTCTCTGGGCGCAATCGGGGCAGACCCCAGTTCAGAAACCGGGCCCGTGCAGCTGCGTGTCCTGACGTACAACATCCACCACGGTCAAGGTATGGACGGAAAATTTGACTACCAGCGCCTGGCCAAAATCATCAAGAGTGTCAACCCGGATGTAGTGGCCCTGCAGGAAGTCGACCGCAAGACGCAGCGTGCCTCTGGTGTCGATCAGGGCACAGTGCTGGCTCAGTTGACAGGCATGAAGTCCGCATACGGCAAGGCCATGCACTATTCAGGCGGCGAATACGGGGAAGCCATTTTGTCCCGTTTCCCCATCACTGAAGTCCAGTCACATCCCCTGCCGTTTGCCAGTCAATACGAACCCCGCGCCCTGCTCGTCACAAAACTCAAGCCGGACAATGGCCTGCCCGAATTTCTCTTTGCAGGCACCCATCTCTGTCACCAGAGCGAAGAGCTGCGTACGGATCAAGTCAGGCAAATCAACAAGTATCTGCCTCAATCAGGCGCGGCTCCGGTCATTCTGGCAGGCGATTTCAATGCGCGCTCAGGCAGTCCCCCCATGAACGAGCTCCTGAAAAACGGCTGGCTGGACGCCACGGCCGACATCTCCAGGATCGACTACATTCTCCTGCGTCGAACAGATCCCTGGCGAGTCGTGAGTACAAGCACCATCGACGAACGGGTCGCGTCCGATCACAAACCGGTGCTGGCCGTCCTGGAACTGAGCAGCCCTACAAAATAAACATCCATGCCCCCAGGACATGGTTTTGAGACTGAATAAAAAGCGGCCCTGGACTTGCCAGGGCCGTTTCCAAACCGCGATCAAAAGAATCTCTTCACAGACATCGCATGATCACTGCGCCACCTGGGACAGTCGAATATCATCGATCAAGATCAGACCGGACGCTCCACCGCCATCCACACCAATCGCCATGGTGGTGATGTTCTGGAGGTTCGTGTTCACAGTCGCCAGATCAATATTCCAGATCTGCCATGCCTCATTGACCAAATCACCTGCATCACCCGGATAGGTCAACTTGATGTCATTGATCTTGACATAGAGTGTGCCGGTATTGTCGGCCTGGCCATAGAAGGCGATGGACAGGATCTTGGCACCGCCTAGGGTCCAGTCTTGTGCAGGCGTGAACGTACGTTCTGTCTGTGATGCTGTGCCGCCTGTATTCGTGTAATAAAACGGTAAGGATTGTCTGCTGCCCGGAAGCGTGATGCTCTTTTCCATGAGCTGGCCGTTAAAGTAAGGACTGCTTGGGCTCCAGATGTCATGGCCTATACCGGCCCCCGTACCATTGCCGGGGTACGCCACAGGGAAGAACTCATCTGCGGAATAGCCAAAACCATCGACCCAGGTCTGGAACGGACGGTCGGGACTGAGATTGCCGTAGCTCTCAAAATCATCCACCGCCAGGGTCTCGCCAGTGCTGAAACTCCACACAGGCCCGGTCCACACGGTCATGGCCTCTGCTTCGTTCACTTCATCCACTCGCCAGTAATAGGTGCCACCCAAATCCAGGCCAAATTCGGTCAGGTCCAGCAGGTTTGTCATGGACGAGGCAGAAGGCGCCAGCCCCTCGGCCACAGCATTCTGATCGGCACTCACATAGATCGTGTGTTGATCGGCTTCGCGACCTGCACGCCAAGACACTGTCACATCCGGACGAACATCCACAGCACCGGATGCCGGCTTGGGTTCCCGTGCATGGACCGGCAGTCCGTAGAACTGGACTTCGGACAACCCGTACTGAGGCAGTATGCCGCCCCAGTTGCTCTGGATACTGAGTCTGACAAACCTGGCATGAACCAGGCCCAACTCGACCACCTGAGGCGTATTGTAGGTAGACAGACCAGGGGCCCGATCGAATTGCATGGCTTCAGCAGGGACAGTCCAGTCCACCCCATCCAACGAGGTTTCGACATTGACGCCCTTGATACCCCAGCCAATGAACCCTTCAGACGCACTGTTTGAATTCCAGACCCACATCTGATCGAGCTTTTGCGTCTGGTCGAATTCAACCATCAACCAGGGAGAAAAGTCTGCCGGCCCGCTGAGCCACATGGCTTCAGAGGCCGTGGAATGCGTCAGGCCGTTCATGCCGGAGCCATTGATGGTCATGTCCGGCGGATTTAATGGGGCAGAACTCGAGGCGGTGACATTGTCCACGGCAATGGGAATGGTGTAAGGCTCCGTGGTGAACTGCCAGACGCTGCCCTGATCCCAGGCGCTGACCTGGTTGGCCTCGTCCACACGCCAGTAGTAGGTCGTGCTGTACTCGAGGAGGCCGGCCGCATCCAAGCTGTTGGCGTCCTGCGTGGAGACCACGGCACTGCCGTCTGCGACAGCCTCCGGATCGTCGCTGAGAAGGACTCGATGTTGGGGTGACAATCCCGCCACGTACTGTCCCGGAGTCCAGCTCAACACCGTCTTCACGCTCAACTCATCTGTGCCACTGCGCGGGGCCGGATTATAGGCACGATCTGCACGTTGTTCGGCGCTGACGACAATATTGTCAATGGCCCACCACCAGTCGTTGCCTGCATCGAACAACCCAAAGGTCAGGACCATGCTCGACGCTGTGGCCGGGTTGTCCACATCAAGAAAGATGGTTTCGTTGGTGGCGTCAGCTTTGAAGTTGGGGCTCCCGGAATCGGACAACCATCGGAACAGTTCGACGGGCTCTGCCCCATCGAAGGACACGGTCAGGTTCGCTGACTGGTGATAGCTGTCATCAAATTCCGGACGCCAGCTCGAATCAAATTGAATTTGCACAGTACCGGCCTTGGACACAGACAGATCGATGGGAGGCGTGCTGAGCCACACATCATAAGGATCTGATGCAATGGGACCTGGATGAGCCGCGTCATCCCACTCATCCGGGTCGGCTATGGCCACGGTGCCCTGACCCAAGGTGAATTGCGAGCGGTTCTGATCTTCGGCTGCCTGCACCCACCAATCCTTGTTGGCGAAGCCCCATCCGGCCCACTCGGTCACACCATCAGTGGCCGGATCGCCCACACCGGGGACGCCGCTTGCATCATTGATCCAACCGGGTGACGGTATGTTTGTCCAGACAGCCTCTCCGGCCAGTCCTTCTTCCACGTTTGGCCCAAGTGGCAGACTTTCGAAGTCCTCTGCCAGGAGTACGATGGTGGACTGAGCCTGGGCTGGACTATACCACACCAAAACCAATGCCACCAAGATAAATACGCTATTCGCCTTGTTCATAGTCTCTTCTCCTTCATGGCCCCCACACTAAGAATCTATATGCTGACCTAATCCCTCTCCACCCTCATCAGAGCGAGATACAGGGATTGGTGACGATCAAATCCGCAGTGCACTGTGACTCTGAACTAAATACTACCACCTCCTTTCAATTCGCTGACCTTTAACTAAGTCATCTACAGTTCCGTCACATCTAATTCGTGATCAACTCCACTTCCGCGATCTGCATGAGCGTTTCAGTGGCACCGCGCAGAGTCGGAAATACAATCTGATAGTACTTGTAAGACTTGGTGTTCGCAAACTCGATGGGCGTTTCGTTCCGGGTGAGACGCGGCCATGCAGTCGCACCGGAGAAATCGACAATATTCCCAGACGCGATCACCTCATACGGTCCATCGATACTCGCATTGGAACCGGAGAGTTCAAAGGTGATCGGATCCCGCGTGGGCGTGTCATTGGCCGTGGTGAGGGTCAACCCCGTGACCACCGTGGCACCCACCATGGGCTCTATTTGGATTCCGGTGGCCATGGCACCGCCCTTGCGGTGAAGGAACTTCGTGGCCGTGCTGTTGTCAATCGCCAGATCCGGGGACTCGGCTGCTGGCCAGTCTCCGTCATCCGGGACGCCCTTGACCACGTCACCCGGCGTGGTGATATCCTTGGAGATCTCCGTGTCAACGGCCTCCGGATACAACCGGATATCGTCAATCAAGAGCCTGCCGGAAGCACCGCTGCCCTCAACCCCAATTTCCAATTGGGTGACACTCTGAAGGTTGGTCGCGAGAGAGGCCAGGTCAATGTTCCAGGTCTGCCACAGGGATCGGCCAATACCGGCCAGGGGACTGGAGCCGGAATCATAGACGACCTTGGTGCTGTTGATCACGACATACAGTGACCCTGTATTGCCGGCCTGGCCGTTAAAGGCGATTGAAAGAACCTTGGCACCGCCCACCGTCCAGTCTTGCGGCGGAGTGAATGATCGGGTTGTCTTTGACGCCACGCCGCCTGTGTTGCTGTAATAGAACGGCATGGATTGACCGCTCCCGGCAATAGTACTGGCGGTTTCCATGAGCTGACCGTTAAAGTCAGGACTGCCGGGACTCCAGATGTCATGACCTACGCCTGCACCGGTACCGTTGCCGAGGTACTCGACAGGGAAGAACTCATCCGCTGAATAGCCATACCCATCCAGCCAGGTTTGGAACGGACGATACGGACTCTTGTTGGTGTAGCTCTCAAAATCATCCACAACCACCGCATCCGCGGTGGTCAAACTCCACACAGGCCCTGCCCACACAGGTGCGGCCTCTGCCTCATTGACTTCATCCACGCGCCAGTAATAGGTGTGACTCATCTGAAGGTCGAACGCGCCAAGATCCGCTTGGTTTGTCACGGAGGTCGCGGAAGGCGCCGCACCATCAGCCACAGCATCTGGATCCTCGCTCAGATACACGGTGTGCTGGCTGGCCTGACGGCCCGCACGCCATGCCGCCACAGCATCGGGACGAACGTCCGCTGCACCGGAGGCGGGTATGGGATCACGGGCGTACACAGGAAGGCCGTAGAACTGAACCTCGGACAATCCATACTGAGGCAGGACACCGCCCCAGCCGCTCTGGATATTGAGCCTGACATATTTGGCCTGAACCAGCCCCAAGTCAATGGCCTGGGGCGCGTCATAGGTGGGCAGACCCGGCGCTCGAGCGAGCTGCGTGGAGTCTATCAGGACCGTCCAATCCACACCATCCATGGAGGTTTCGATGCCCACATCCTTGATGCCCCAACCGATGAAGGCTTCGGAAGCGCTGTTTGAGTTCCAGACCCGCATCTGATCGAGTTGCTCGACCCGGTCGAATTCGTACATCAGCCAGGGATTCAGATCAGGCGCATTGCTGAGCCACATGGTGTCAGGTGCTGCGCCATGCGTCATGCCATTCAGACCGGAGCCGTTGACCGTCATTTCAGGTGGATTCATCTGGGCAGAACTGGACGCTGTGACATGGTCGATGTCAATCGGAATCAGGATCGCATAGGGCTCTACTGTGAAACTCCAGACCTCACCCTTGAACACGGTCCTGTCCGGTGTGGCATTGACTTCATCCACACGCCAGAAATACGTCTGGCCGAACTCCAGACGACCCGGGTCAAAGGCATTCACATCCAGACCGGATGCCGTGGCCGCAGTCGCGTCTGTCACCTCATCGAAGCTGGTGCCAAGGTACACATTGTGCGTGCCGGCAAATTCGCCTGGTGTCCAGGACAACTGACTGTCGCGAATGACATCGGTCGCTTCATTTTCAGGGACAGGATTGGCACTCAATTCAGGCGGTGATCCCTTCATCGCAGCCATCACTTCATCCGGTGACAATCCGTGATCATACAGCCGGACATCGTCGATGGCCCCTTCCCAGTTGTCATTCCAACCGTCCTGGCCGATGTAAAAAGGCGCATCCGCACCGCCAATAATCGATCCCATGCTGGCGGAATCGGTTTCTTCACCATTCAGATAGCACTTCACGGTACTGCCGTCATGGGCAGCGGCCAGATGATACCACTCACCGACCACCAAATTCTGATTGGCATACACCCACACACGCGTATCCGCGTTGAACTGAAATCCCATGTAGGGCTGCGGGCTCGACCACCCGTACCTGAGCTGCCAGCTCCAGCCGGCGGCCGCAGAGGTCGCCTTGCTCAGGGGCGCTATGGCCGCGCTTTCATCCAGATCCGGTTTGATCCACACGGCAATGGAAAGTGGACCCGTCAGATTCAGACTGGGATCATTACCGCAGTCCACGTCATCATCCGCATCAAACTGCAGTGCCGTTTTCATGACACCGGGCACCCATTGGGGATCGCCCCGCAGCGTGCCATTATTACCATTGTCGGTCACATCGTATGCCGTCATGCCTTGCCCCTCGTCCAGGGGCCAGTGGCCCACCAGGTCGGCGTGCGCCACACCTGCGGCCATACCCAGCGCGGCCGCAAAACACAATATCAAAATACTTTTGTTACGAAACATATCCTTGCCTCCAACTTCCAACTTCCTTCATACAAAAAAAAGCGGCCCTGGACATACCCAAGGCCGCTCAACTTGTTTTCAAAAACAATTCTAAACTTGTAAGAGTGACCTCTTAAAACGGCTTGTCAATCGGCGTAGTCCTACCTGACAGCCAGAGGGCCTCCCCTGCAGACAACTCGCGGTTATAGATCCGCACCTCGTCGATCATGCCGACGAAGAAGTAGTTGCCAGGACCTTCGGTGGCGCCGCCACCGATACGCAGGGGCTGCGCCGTATTCAGGCCGATGGTGTTTGCGCCTTCACCGGCCAGGAAACCGTTCACGTAAAATCGCATCTGCCCATCTGCATAGGAGGCAGTCAGATGCGTCCACTCATCCGTATTCACGGCAGGACCCTGAACAGCAGCCCATCCAGTGCCTGTGCCGATCCAGAACTGCCAGGTATTGCCCGGCTCTGCATACAGGATATAGCCCCTGGCCGGACCGTCATCTCGTGAGGTCAACGGCGAACGATGCCCTGTACCACTGGCCTCTGCATTGACCCAGAGACTGGCAGTCACGGTCTCGGGATTGAGTTGCGCACTGTACGGGACATCCACGGCATTACTGGCACCGTCCAGGAACATGACCTGACCTTTCTCAGGATCAGACACAAACTGGGGACTGCCCAGCGCTGCACCATGATGGCTCCCCTTTGAATCGCGGAAATCACCATCCAGGTTATAAAGGCTGACCAGGTTATCGGTGCCGGGATCCGCTGGCGTGATCAATTCGCCGACCCCGGGGTGAAGCTTGATATCATCGATCAACAGCATGCCTGCAGCACCGCTGCCATCCACTCCAATCGAAAGCTTTGTGACGCTCTGAAGGTTGATACCCAGAGAGGACAGATCAATGTTCCAGGCCTGCCACGCTGACAGGGCAATATCCCCGGCGTCGTTGTCGTACGGCACCTTGGTGTTGTTGACCATAACATAGAGTGTACCGGTGTTGCCGGTCTGGCCGCGGAAGGCAATGGACAGGGTCTTGACACCGCCCACAGTCCAGTCCTGGGGTGTCGCGAACGTGCGATCAGTCTGTGACGCTGTGCCCCCTGTATTGCTGTAATAGAATGGCATGGACTGACCGCTGCCCGGAATCGTACTGGCCGTTTCCATGAGGTCGAGATTAAAGTAAGGGCTGCTTGGGCCCCAGATGTCATGGCCGATACCGGCACCTGTACCATTGCCACCATACGTTACAGGGAAGAACTCATCTGCGGAGTAACCGTATCCATCAAGCCACGTCTGGAACGGACGATTGGGGCTGAGATTGTCGTAACTCTCGAAATCATCCACCACCACGGCTTCGGCTGTGCTGAAACTCCACACAGGACCTGCCCACACGGACGGGACCACTGCGTCGTTGACTTCATCCACACGCCAGTAGTAGGTCTCACCCAAGTCAAGACCAAACCCTGAAAGGTCCAGGCTGTTTGTCGTCGACGAATCAGACGGAGCCAGACCATCGGCCACTGCATTTTGATCGGCACTCACATACACAGTGTGTTGGTCGGCTTCGCGACCTGCACGCCATGCAACCGTTGCATTGGGAAGGACATCCACTGCACCGGATGCCGGATCAGGTTGACGCGCCTCCACAGGAAGACCATAGAACTGAACTTCAGACACGCCGTACTGTTTGAGTATACCACCCCAGTTACTCAGGATATTGAGTCTGACATATTTGGCCTGCGCCAGACCGAAGTCAATCACCTGGGGCGTGTCATAGGTCGCGGCCCCAGGGGCTCGACTGATTTGAGGGCTCTCTGCCAGGGCCGTCCACGCCACACCATCGATCGAGGTTTCGATGTTCACGTCCTTGAGACCCCAGCCAATGAAGCCCTCGGACGGACTGTTGGCGTTCCAGATCAGCATCTGATCGAGTTTCTGGACCTTGTCGAACTCATACATCAGCCAGGGATCCAAGTCCCCGGAAGCACTGAGCCACATCTGGTCACTGCTTGTGGAATGGGCGCTGCCTGTCAGGCCGGAACCGTCCACAGTCAGGCCGGGTAGATTAATGGGCGTTGACGTCGACGCTGTGACATTGTCGGCGGCCACAGGAATCTGGATCGAATAGGGCTCTACCGTAAAGCTCCAGACCTTGCCTTTGAACACGGTCTTGTCCGGTGTACCGTTGACTTCATCCACGCGCCAGAAGTACGTCTGGCCAAAATCAAGACGTCCTGCATCGAAGGCACTGTCACTCAGGCCTGACGCCGTCGGTACAGTGGCACTGTCCACCTCTTCAAGACTGGTGCCGACGTACACGTTGTGCGTGGCAGCGTACGCCCCGGGTCCCCATGACAACACAGCATCGCGCAGCACGTCGTCAGCCGCATCTTCGGGATCCGGGTTGACGGCCAATTCCACGTGACCGAGACCCAGCATGGCTTCCTGGATTTCTTCGGCTGTCATAATGTGGTTAAAGGCTGCCACATCATCAATCTGGCCGATATAGAACTGTCCCCATTGATTGTGGCCGATCTCCACGGGCCCGGACCCTGCATTGATCGCTGAGGCATTCATGCGATTGGTTTCAACGCCGTTGAGATAAAAGACCGCGCCACCTGTTTGACCGGGGTTAAAGCTGACAGCCACATGTTGCCATACCCCCATGGTGAGAGTTGTGTTGGTACCGGTATGATCAAGCACACCCGGGGTCGTAAAGCGAAGGGACGTCCCACTGGACTTCATGGCGTAGGACGCATTGCGAGCCAGAAAACCGCGGTCCCCTGTCAGGTCACTGGGATTGACCCAACACATGAGCGTCATGCCCCCTGACAGCTCCAGTTGAGGTGCGTCTCCGCAATTGACCGAACTGCTGCCGTCCAACTCCAGCCCCGAACCATATTTACCAGCAATCCATACCGGCCCTCCTTCAAAGGTACCGTCATTGCCGTTGCCACTGATGTCTTTAGTCACTGAACCCTGCCCCTCATCCATGGTCCAGAGACCCACCAGATCGGCTTGGGCCGTACCAACACACCAGACCAGTACCAGAGCAGCAATCATCGCTTGTTTTCGAGTCATGACTATCCTCCTCAATAAAAGTTAATTTACACGCTATCGGGTTTCTGTTGCCTACGGTGTACACTTACGTTCTTCTTGACTATTCTATACTATAGCCCCTCAATTACCAAATAAACTGTTTCTTTTTTTGCCCTCCTTTTTACTGATTCCTGCCGTGATTATAGGCATTTATATTGAAACACGACTCCCCGTGTCACAGGCTCCAATCCTATTCAAAAAGCCAAGCCCCTCTCTTTTGAGGAGCCGCAAGGCCCTGAACCCCTTATTTTTCTACTGATTCCCAAGTATCATGTCCTCCTGCTTTTCAAAGGTACGATTCCATTTGAGCAGCCACAATCCCTCGGCAGAGATCTGCCTGACTGCGCCGTCAGCCAGTGCCATATTGATGCCCTTTTTGTGTCGACGCATGGCATAGCAGGCCATGGTTGACCAGTTGTTTATACTGTAAGCCACGGTCTCGTCCTCGGAAAACGCGGGCACAGGGCCATTGTCCGGCCAGGCATTGTTCCACCGGGCATCTCCCAGGAGAGGCACTTCGCTCGGGTGTTTGATCCTCGCAGTACTGGCCCAATTCTGACCATTCTCGCGGCTGGACGGACCTCTTATCCAGGAATTCTCGCCGTAGCTGCCTATGCCCCAGTCCTGATCGTCCAGCCATTCAGCACTGGGATCAATCTGCCAGGCTGAAAGGGTCTTTCCAAAGTAGCTTAGAGGCTGGAGCCCTGTAGGCACATCCGTAGACACCTTGGAAGCCACAGGACAGGTGCGCATCTTATTGATATCGTTGTAATACTTGCGCAGGGATTCCATAAAGGTGGTTTCTACGGTCCCGCCAAAGAACGGCGGAAAACGCCCTTCATGGTCATCCGTATACAGGGTATAGCACAGGTGCCATTGTTTTAACTGGGCCTGGCATGCAGCCCCCTGAGCCTGGCGTTTGACTGCGCTCAGGGCCGGCATAAGAATGCCCATGAGCACGGCGATGATGGCAATGACCACAAGGAGTTCGATCAGGGTGAAGGCCTGGTTCTTGGGCTGTTTCTGAACAATGCAGGCTGCCATTACGGAAGACTCCTGAATCCTGGTTACAATGCCAATGACATTGAGAATACGCCGCCAACCAGGCCTCTGTTTGCTCAGGAACAATATCAGACAAAAAAATAGCTACCAGAAGACTCAAATGTCAGGTATTCTTTTAGTGCTTTGTCAACACTAAATTTGAGGGTATTGCGCAGTACCCAATGGATAGATGCAAGGAAGACAACGAAGCCCTACTGAAGTAGGGCGAGGCTTTCTGACGCCGCAGATGGCCGTTGGCTACAAGCAAGAACCCAAACCTTTAGTGTTCACACAGCACTAGGCTCTGTCTGAAAAGTCCGTCGTCGGCCCGAGACCGAGCGTTTTTTCGTCTGGCAAGGACGGCGAAGCAGGCGATATTGAACGTATCGTCGATACAGCCGGACGTAGTCCAGACGGAAAACAAGCCGGTCGAAGCCAGATCGACTTTTCAGACAGAGCCTAGGTTTATTTGAGCTGTTCCCTGAGCAGATCGATCTCTGACTCCAGTCGATCGGCCCTGGCCCTGGCCAATCCCGACTGGCCAATCTGCCCGGCTGCGGCCTCCATCTCGTTCTGTCTGTCTATGTTATCATGCAACT
>JAIPFM010000112.1 GCA_021736645.1 Phycisphaerae bacterium
ACGGCCTTGCGTCTCTTCACAGGGTGATCCAGGGCCGCTGTCACCTGGGGTGCGCAGTAGGCATGGCCCATCAAACCGTACAAAAACGGTTTGACCAGGATCTCGAAGACCACATAGGTTGACACAGGATTGCCGGGCAGGCCAAAGCAAAATGTATCGTCACAGCGTCCAAAGACTGTGGGCCGGCCGGGCTGCATGGCCACGCTGTCAAACAAGCACTCGAACCCCTCTGCCTTTAATACGTCCGGCACCAGATCAAAGTCCCCCATGGACACGCCGCCGGACAGGAGGATCACATCATTCTCAGATTTGGCCCTGGCAATCACCTCATGGATGACTTCCACCTGATCCTGCACAATGCCGTAATATCTGGGGGCTGCCCCCATCTGACGAATCTGGGCACAGAGTTGATAGCTGTTGCTGTTGCGGATCTCTGCCGGCTGAGGCCTCTGACCGGGCTCGACCAGTTCACTGCCTGTGGCAATCACTCCCACCCTGGCCTGTCGGCTGACCCGAGGTGTCACACACCCCACAGAGGCCAGCACAGCCACGTGCGCAGGTCCAACACGGTCGCCGGCCTTGAGCACACAGTCGCCAGCTCGAATGTCTTCCCCCTGGAGACAGATGTGGTCTGCCGTATGTTGACCTGTAAACCGAATCGTCTGATCATCCACAGGGTCAGTCTCTTCCACCATGATCACACAATCAGCGCCCTCAGGTACAGGTGCCCCAGTCATGATCTTGCTGCATTGCCCGGATTCGATAGACTTTTTTGGGAAATACCCGGCCGGGATCTCTTCCACCACAGTCAGCAGGTGACCCAGATCTTGCCGTTGACATGCGTACCCATCCATGGCAGATTTGTTAAAGGGCGGCATATCCATGTCAGACAGGACATCCTCTGCCAGCACACGTCCCAGGGCCTGATCCAGCGAAACCCGCTCTGCAGTCCAGGGCACAGACTGCGACATCACCAGTGCATAGGCTTGTTCGAATGCAATCATAGTCACCTCACCAAAGACCATTTCCGGCCGGCCCAGACACATCGGTCTGATGACACATCCCAGCCTGTACCGTCATAGGTCACCCAATAATCCACCCACGCCATCACAGCCTGGCACGACTGCTTGACAGACGTATCCTGGTCGGACTTGACAACCACGAACACACCTGGTGCCAAAACAGACCGAGCCGAATTGGACTCACACACCACAGGCAGGTCCGGGGGCAGCCGATCCAACAGGGCCGTCACCCCGTCTGCCAGATGGTCTTTGAGCACACGCAGCCAGAACACGGATACGGCTCCGGCCTGGAGCAGACGGGCGGTGTCCTTTCCGGTCTGTGTGACTGTTTCCTGAGTCACGCAATAGGGCTCTGTCAGGGCGCTGCACACGCCGCAGCCATCACCGCCGCGGGGGCACTGGCCGTTGCGTTCCGCCACCGTGGTGATCTTGACACCCACCACAGGCTCACGCCTGGAGACCCTGGAAATTAACTGGCAGGCAAATTCCGTTTTACCCACATTCCGCGAGGTCGCCCCAATCATGATAAAGCGATTCTGTTCAATCAAGAGACGCACCTCCGGCTCTTACATCCTCAACGAAGCTCTCGAATGCCCTGGTCACACCCTGCACGACCGTGTCATTCATCACAGCATAGGCCTGAATGACCTGATGTCCCTGATCAGTCAGACGCGTGCAACCTCCGCCTTGGCCGCCGCGTGTGGTTTGGATGAGCTTGCACTGCAGACACGCCTCAGCCTTCTTCAGGTCACCCCATGCCTTACGATAGCTGATGCCCAGGCCCCTGGCCGCCTCCTGTAGGGATCCGGTTTTGAGAACAGCTTCCAGCAACCTGACTTTTCCTGTGCCAAACGAGCCTTCAGCCTTGTCCGAAGAGATCCAGAGCTTGCAATGGGCATGCAGGTCAGCCACCGGTCTTGTCTCCAAAGCAGCCCAACTGGCAATTCACAATCTTGACTCCCTGCGCCTGGCATATGGTACCGATGGCCTGTAAAGACACGGCCAGATCTTCAGCCAGCACATGGGCCCTGTGACAGGATAGTTTCTTCTTGCCATTGACCTGCGTGGCCTGTTTGAGAACCTGTTCAGTCAATTCATCTTGTGTCATCCCACGTTTCTCCATCTAAAAAACCGGTGTCGATATGCACAGCCAAACATAACGGATACACAAAAAAAAGGGGATGTGCAAGCTGCATTTCCCCTTTTAATCTTGCTCGATCCGATTTACCCCAAAAGCCTGGCCAACAAAGCCCTCTGAAAGTGCAAACGGTTTTCAGCCTGGTCAAAAATCACGGAGTATTTCGACTCTGCCACCTCATCGGTGATCTCATGGCCCCGGTGTGCAGGCAGGCAGTGCATAATCCTGGCCTCAGGTGCATGCCTGATCAGATCGGCATTGACCTGGAATCCTTCAAAGTCCTGAATCCGCGATCTGGCCTCTTCCTCCTGGCCCATGCTGATCCAGGTATCTGTATAGATGACCTGCGCCCCCTGGACCGCTTCCACAGGATCGTCCAGGAGAGTCACGCAGTCGCGTGATTCATTGGCAAGAGACACGGTGTCCGCGTCCAGTGTATAGCCTGATGGTGACGCCAGGGTCATGTGCATGCCAAATTTGGAACAGGCAAAGGCCAAAGACCGGGCCACATTGTTGCCGTCGCCAATGAACGCCAGTTTCAGGCCGGCCAGGTCACCCAGATGCTCCCTGATGGTCAACATGTCGGCCATGGCCTGACAGGGGTGTGACCAGTCACTCAATGCGTTGATCACCGGCACACCAGCGTATTCAGCCAACTCGATCAGCGTCTGGTGAGCAAATGTCCGGGCCATGATGCCATGGACGTACCTGCCAAATACACGGGCCATGTCTTTAATCGGTTCGCGCTGTCCCATGATCCCAATATCTTCCGGCTTGAGATACATGCCCAGACCACCCAAATCAGCCATGGCAATCTGAAAACTCATGCGCGTACGCAGACTGGCCTTTTCAAAGACCATGGCCAGAACCTTACCGTCCAGGGTCTTGACAAGGGTGTGATTCTTATCTTGTGCCTTGAGCTCAGCACTCAATGTCAGCAACGCCTCAAGCTCGCTGACAGTACAATCGTTTATGCAAAGAAAGTGTTTCATGAGTCCATATCACCTAAAACGCCTTGAAGAATCTCCATGGCCTTGTCAATGTGTTCTTTTTCAGCAATCATGGGGGGCATCACACGCAGGACAGTGTCCTGGGTGCAGTTGAGACGCAATCCTCGCTCCAGACATTCGCTCACAATGGCGCCGCCCGGCACACTCAATTGTGCGCCAATCATCAGGCCCCTGCCTCGTACGCTCTGAATGATGGGGAACTTCTCCCGGAGTGCCAGAAGTCTGTCTTGCGTGTATTGTCCGATTTCAGCGGCCTTGTCCAGAAGGCCCCCTTCTTCGATGGCCTCAATCACAGCAATGCCTGCAGCGCAGGCCACATTGTTGCCGCCAAAGGTCGACGCGTGTTTGCCGGGCACCAGAGACGCAGCCACCTTGTCTCTGGCCATCATGGCTCCAATGGCCATGCCGCCGCCCAGTGCCTTGGCCATGGTCATGATGTCCGGCTCCACATCATAATGCTGGTAGGCAAACCACTTACCTGTCCTTCCCACACCGGTCTGAACCTCATCCAGGATCATGAGGGCCCCGCTTTGATCACACAAATCCCGAATGGCTTCAAGATATGCGGGTGTGGCTTCATTGATCCCCCCTTCGCCCTGGATCGGCTCCACCATGACAGCAGCCACTTCATCATCGAATGCCGCCTTCAAGGCATTGATGTCATTAAATGGCACGTATTGAAACCCAGGCAGCATGGGCATAAAGCCTTCATGATACTTGGGCTGAGCCGTGGCTGTGACTGTGGCAAAGGTACGCCCGTGGAAGCTGCCCTGGGCCGTGATGAACTTGTACTTGCCCTTTTCAGTGTGCAGGCGCGCCAGCTTGAGTGCGCCTTCATTGGCTTCAGCGCCACTGTTGCAGAAGAAACACTTGCCGCCAAAGGCCCGTTCACTCAGCATCTGAGCCAACTGCCCCTGTGGTTCGCTGTAAAATGTATTGTCTATGTGAATCAGTTCACCCACCTGCTTGCGAACCGCTTCAACCACCTTGGGATGGCAATGCCCAATGCCGCTGACAGCCCACCCTGGAAACAGGTCCAGTATCTCGCGTCCATCGGCATCATACAAATAACAGCCCTGGCCCTTGACGATCACCCTTGGCAGCCTGCCGTAGTTGGCAATCACGTATTTTCCGAATTGATTAATGGTCTCTTGTGTTGTCATGCGTCTTACTCTTTCACGATTTCCGTGCCAATACCCTTGTCAGTGTATATTTCCAGTAACAGGGAATGGGCAATCCGTCCATCAATAATATGCGACTTTTTTACACCAGCATCCAGTGCCTTCAGGCAGGCCTCCACCTTGGGGAACATGGCCCCTGTAATAATGCCCTGATCCACCATCTGCTTGATCTGTTTTTCATTCAAACTGGAGACCCAACTGTCCGGATCGTCAATATCACGTCGAATGCCATGCGTATCGCTGACCATGACCAGCTTTTCGGCCTGCACTGACGCAGCCACCCAGCCTGCGGCACTGTCGGCATTCACATTCAGTTTTCCACCTGACCGGTCCCTGGCCACAGAGGAAATCACGGGAATGGTCCCGTCATGGCACAGGGTCTTGAGCAGTTCCCCATTGGCGTCAGTGACCTTACCCACCAGCCCCAGATCCAATTTGCGTCCATTTTCTCCTTCTAATCGCAAGGGTTCGGCAAACAGGACACAACTGCTCAAAGAATGCAGGGCCATGGGTTTACAGCCCAGCTGTGTCAACTGCTCACAGATTGGGGTGTTCACCTTGGACACGAGTGTATGTTCTGCAATCGTGAGGGTGCGTTCGTCTGTGTAGCGTCTGCCCTGAACCCACACCGGTTCAAGCCCCACCTCATTCATGGCACGGGTAATGGCCTTGCCGCCCCCGTGCACGATGATCGGACGCATGCCCACAGTGGCCATAAATGCCACATCTGTAAGCAGCTCCTTCTGAAGCTCAATGTCATCCAACACACTGCCGCCAAGCTTGACCACCACAATTCGCCCGCAGAAGGCACGAATATACTCCATGGCCTCAACCAGAGCGCCTGCCTTTACAATTGCCTGTTCCACTCTATAAACCTCATCATAAAACAGCCGGAAAAACGTTTAACTATAGATATGATAAGACAAACCGTCAAGCCTTAACGCCTTGAATCCGCCATTCAGGCGCTGTCCAGACTCAAGATTTTTGCCGATCTGCAGAGATAAGTCCCATATTGAGGCTGTAAGGCCATTCATTTGCTAAATATTGTCCGTATTCCAGACGAATCAAGTGAAGTCAATACCCTTTTTTAACGATAGAGCTCTACATAGCCTGTACCCAGACAGACCCTTTGTAGAAATACCGTCTGGGACATTTGAGACCGATGGAAGAAGAGAGGATGACCTATGTCCAAGATGCACAGATATTTTATTAGAACCGGATTGGCCTGCTTGGTGATCGTGTTGTTGTCAGGGTGTTTTTCATCCAATCCTCAGAGTATAGCGGCCTTTTCCATGCCGAGTCAAGTCAAGGTCACGGCTGAAAAGTATGTGTTGATGCCGCCTGATGAAATTACCATCCATTGCAGTCGCGTCCCGGAAATTGACGGCCAAACCCAGAGAATCCGCCCGGACGGCAAGATCAGCTTTGAATCTTTGGGCGAAATCGAAGCCGCTGGCAAGACACCCGAAGAGATGTCTACCATTCTGGAACAGAAAGCTGCATCCCTGTACAATCTACCAGGCGACAATCCCATTGATGTACAGTTAGTCGCGTATCAAAGTAAGTCATTTTATATATTGGGTCAGGTCTTCAGACCAGGACCCAAAGTCTACACGGGCCGCGACAGTGTGCTGGAAGCCATTGCGGACGCACAGCTTAATCCCATGGCCTGGAAGAGTAGAATACAGGTGATTCGCCCTTCAGACGACCAGAATGTCGCACCCAAGGTCTTTGAGATCAACTACACGTGGATGGCCAAGCACGGTGACCTGAGGAAGAATGTGCTGCTCCAGGAAGGCGACATTATTTATGTACCTGCGACACCATTGGCGGCTGTGGCCATGGCCATTGAACAGGTCATGCGTCCTATCAGCCGTGCCTTGACCGGGACGTATATGGTAGAAAACGGCTTCTCGGGCAACCCCGAAGATTCAGCAAACGCAGCCCGAATCGGTTCGTATAGCGGTAGTAGTACTAGATACTAGAAGGTGTCTTTTAACATTACGCAAGCCTTCTGGAATCATCATGAGTACAAAACCTATAGACAAGCAAGAGTTGTCCCTCAAAAGGTGGCTTAAGAACCTGCATCTGGCAGGGACACTCTGGTTCATTCTGTGTGTCAGTTTCATTTTGATCCGGGGATTGCGTCGGGCCGGATATGACTGGTTGGTGATCTTCTCCCTGTCCGGCCATTCCGTGGTGATCCTGTTTATGCTGGTAAGCGTCTACCTCTTTGCCCTGTTTCGCGGAGGCAAGACGGTTGACGACGGTCATGCTCAAGAACATCCCCTGACGTCCTCGGGATTATATATGATGCTCTACACAGGGGCACCGCTTCTGGGGGCGGTTGCGGGGTTGCTTCACATGGCCCTGTTCACACAAACCACGAACGAGTTTTTTCTCAGCATTGCCCTGTGGACCTTCCGCCTAACCTTTGGGGCGTGGGTCATCCTGGATCCCATTATTGCCTCTTTAGAAACCTTTACGCCTCAGGGCCGCCTTCACCGGGCCAAACGCCTGGAAAAGCAAAAGGCAGAACGCCTGGAAAGACAGAGAAATCGGGATGCCCTGCTGGACCTCTTGGTAGAAAAGGAGAGAGAAAACGAAGCCATCTGGACTGAGGCACTCACACCCTATGTACCGGAGCTTTGCGATCTGCTCAATACAACGCAATCCGGCTGGCAGGAAGCCGAACAGCGTGCGGCTGAGATTGCGGTGACAGCCTGGCGGTTGGGGGGCCTGGCCTGTATGCAATTCCTTCACCAGAAAGCCCTGGCCGCATACCAGGAAAAACATCCCAATGGACCCATAGCAGATTATATCATCAACTGGTGGGATGGGATCGGTGCCTGGCGAAACCCCAATGCAGTGTAAGAGACCATGTAATACTTTAGCCAAGTGAAGCACTTGACCAAAGCGGTTCAGGGTTCACGTCCACCAAGGGACCCCTGGCGGGGATTCCAGGTTCACAGTTGATCGAATGACCCAATTTTCTCTACCGGAAACCGTGAACGGTGAACCTTTTTAACCGTGAACCACACTTTTGCTTCATATGGCTAAAGTGTTACGAGACCACAGATCGCAGTTGAGAATTGTCCGAACCTTCCTTTTATCAGCAGCCCAACACTCGCCCTATTCTTTCGTGTCGGTTTTGGGCTTGGCCTCAGCCGTGGTGGTTTTGCCTTCAGAAGTGGATTCCTTCTTATCCGAAGGCTTGGCCTCAGGCGCTTTCTTGTCTTTTTCTGCAGCCTTCTTGTAGCCATCACTGCGATAATCTGTCTCGTAGAATCCTGAGCCTTTGAAGATGATGCCTGCCCCGGTACCGATCAATCGCCTGATTTTTGGCTTTTTGCACTGCGGGCATTTCTTCACAGGCTCAGCCGTGATGCTCTGAAACATGTCAAATGCATGCTCGCAGTGGTCACACTTGTACTCATAGGTCGGCATGGGCGTTACTCCGCATCATCAGGTGATTTTTCCTGAGCCACTGAATCATTGTCTGTTCCATGATCTGCATCCAGAGAAGCCTGCGACTCAGAGTCCATGGCTGATTTATTCACAATCACTTTGCTGGGACGGATCACTCTGCCATTCAGTGTATATCCCTTTTGGAATTCTTCCAGGATCAGGTTATTCTCCTTATCCTCTTCATTGCGCTGCATCATGGCCTCATGCCTGCTCGGGTCAAAGATCTGGTCCTTGGCCAAAACCAGTTCCACACCATGCGACTTAAAGGCATCCAGCATCTGGTCATAGACAATCCTGATCCCCTTGATCACCGCGTCAACGTCGCCGGA
Organism: Phycisphaerae bacterium; assembly: GCA_021736645.1. Taxonomy (GTDB): domain Bacteria; phylum Planctomycetota; class Phycisphaerae; order Sedimentisphaerales; family Anaerobacaceae; genus JAIPFM01. The sequence goes on from JAIPFM010000112.1 coordinate 8,149, forward strand.
CTGACTGTTGTTGATCGCATGCTCGAAATTATCCAGCACAGGCAACAGACTCTTGAGGATGCGTTCCTTTTCATACCCCACAGAATCTGCAATCTGTTTGGGTATTCGCTTCTGGTAATTGGCATAATCCGCGCTCACACGCTGGAGCTTCTCAAACAGTTCCAGCTTTTCAGTCACCAGGGCATCAAAATCTGCCTGCAACTTTTCATGGTCACTAGCCGCATCCTTATCCGCCTTTTTTACAGGCTTTGACTTTTCATTTTTCTGCTTCATCAATTACCACCAAATTGTTTCTTGAGTTTTTCAAAGAAGCCGGAAGACTTGGGTGACACGGACTTGTTTTCACTCTCGGCAAATTCCCTGAGCAATGATTCTTGTTTATGATTGAGTTTGCAGGGCGTTTCAATGGTCACCTGAACGAGCTGATCTCCCACGCGTTTGGAACGCAGGTCAGGCAATCCCTGCCCCTTGATCCGAAACACACTGCCATACTGCGTGCCTGCAGGAATGCGCAGGCGCTTCGTGCACTCCAAACTGGGCACATCAATGGTGGCTCCCAGGGTCGCCTGCGTGAAACTGATCGGCACAATTGCCACCAGATCATTGCCGTCGCGCTGCAGGTATTCATGCTGCAGTACACGCACGTAACAATACAGGTCGCCGTTGGGCCCGCCCCCCTGCCCTGGTTCGCCCTCACCGGCCACACGAATGCCCTGCCCCTCATGTACCCCGGCGGGAATCTTGATACTCACAGTGCGTTTCTTGGGTACGCGTCCAGTTCCCTTGCAGTCAGAGCATGGCCGACTGATGATTTGACCGGCACCTTTACACTGCGGACAGGCAGAGACCATTTGGAAAAATCCGCCCCCCCGAGCCACCTGACCGGAACCGCCGCACGTGGGGCACTTCGCAGGCTGACTGCCCTTGGCTGCACCGCTGCCGGAACAGCCTGAACACATATCTTGTCGGGTGAATTCAATGGTCTTTTCTGTACCCCGGGCAATTTCTTCCAGGGTTAACTCGACACCTGTTTCCAGGTCAAAGCCTTTGGTCGGCCCCCTTTGTCCGCCTCGACGCCTGCCACCGCCGCCGCCAAAGATACCGCCAAAAATATCATCGAATCCGAACATGCTGAAGATGTCTTCCACATTCATGCGTGAGAAGTCGTGCATGCCCGCACCACGAAGCCCTTCATGGCCGAACTGATCGTACTGCTGACGTTTCTGCTGATCACTCAGCACCTCATAGGCTTCAGCGCACTCCTTGAACTTGGCCTCAGCCTCTTTGTCACCTGGATTCTTGTCCGGATGATACTTCATTGCCAAGCGTCTATAGGCTCGCTTGATATCATCTGCAGAGGCGCTTTTGTCCACCCCCAGGACGTCATAGTAATCCCGTTTGGCCATGGTATCGAATTCCATACGCCAAGGAACCGTCCGCATGTGCAGACGGTTCCCAGCGTTTTTTTAAGCTAGCAAAAACTATCGAACTGAACCGGATATCGGCTCCTCGTCCTCATCCTTCAATTCCGTGATCAGCACATTGGTGGTCAACATCAGACCTGCCACAGATGCTGCCATTTCCAGGGCCGTACGTGCGACCTTGGCAGGATCTACAATACCGGCCTTGACCATGTCCACGAATTCACCAGACGTGGCATCGTAGCCCACCTTGGAATCCGTCTCGATCTTTTCAAGCAACTGAGCCACGACCACATCGCCCTCGGCGCCAGCATTGTCCACGATCTGCATGGTCGGCGCCTTGAGTGCATGGATGAGAATGTCGAAGCCGAGTTTTTCATCGCCTTTGGACTTGGCACGTGCCTTCTCCACCGCAGAAATCGCACGCAGGAAAATCACACCGCCGCCCGGCACAATACCCTCTTGCGTGGCTGCACGCGTGGCATGCAAGGCGTCATCCAGGAGGTCCTTGCGTTCCTTCATTTCCATTTCAGTGGCAGCACCGGCCTTGATCACAGCCACGCCGCCCGTTAATTTGGCAAGACGTTCCTGCAGCTTTTCCCGATCATAGTCACTGGTGGTGCGTTCAATCTGGTTGCGAATCTGCTCACAACGAGCCTTGATGTCCTTCTTTTTGCCGGCGCCTTCAATAATCGTGGTATTTTCCTTGGTCACCACAATCTTCTTGGCCTGGCCCAATTGTGACAGTTCAACACTCTCCAGCTTGATGCCCAGATCTTCAGTAATGACCTGGCCACCGGTCAGCACACAAATGTCTTCCAGCATGGCCTTACGACGGTCACCGAAGCCAGGGGCCTTCACGGCACAGACCTTGAGCACACCCTGCAAACGATTGATCACCAGGGCAGTCAGGGCTTCGCCTTCCACGTCCTCGGCAATAATAAACAGGGGCTTGCCGAGCTGTGCCACCTTTTCCAGCAGCGGAATCATCTCGCGAATGTTGGAAAGTTTCTTTTCATGCAGCAGGATATAGGCATCTTCCAGCACGGCTTCCAGAGAATCCGGATTGGTCAAAAAGTAGGGGGAAATGTAACCCTTGTCGAATTGCATCCCCTTGACAACCGTCAGCTCGTTGGCCATGCCCTTGCCTTCTTCGACCTCGATCACGCCTTCTTTGCCCACAGCGTCAATGGCATCGGCCAGAAGTTCACCAATCTCAGGATTGTTATTCGCACTGATGGCAGCCACCTTGGCCACATCCTTGTGCCCCTTGACAGGGACGCTCGCAGAGGTAATGAATTCGCGAGCTGCATCAGCGGCCTTGTTGATACCCCGCTGCAGCAGCATGGGATTGACACCCGCTGCGACATGCTTAAGGCCATCATTGAAAATGGCCTCAGCCAGTACAATGGAGGTGGTGGTCCCATCACCCACCACGTCAGATGTCTTACTGGCCACTTCATTGACCATCTTGGCGCCCATGTTCTTAAACGGTTGGGGCAACTCAATCTCTTTACTTACAGACACACCGTCTTTGGTGACCTTGGGGGAACCCCAGCTTTTCTGTAAAATTACATTTCTGCCCGTTGGGCCCAGGGTCACCTTGACAGCAGCAGCCAGCTCATTCAAACCTTCCTTGAGCTGGTTCCTGCCAATATCATCAAACATTAATTGCTTAGCCATGTTCTCATTCCTTTTATGTTAAGACACGAACCATCGTTCGTCATAATTCTTGAATGGGTGAAACCCCTTAGCCTTGGACAATACCCAGCAGGTCAGACTCACGCAAAATCACGTACTTCTTGCCGTCCACTTCCACATCATTGCCCATATACTTGCCGTAAATAACCTTGTCACCCTTTGCAACACTCATGGCACCACGTTTGCCGTCATCCAGTAATTTCCCAGGACCCGCCGCAATCACCACGCCAATTTGAGGCTTTTCTTTGGCCGCGTCAGGCAGAAAAATGCCACCCTTTGTCTTCTCTTCAGCTTCCACTTGTTCCACAACGACTCTATTATCCAAAGGCTTCAGTTTCATAGGTAAACTCCTTGTAGTATTCTTGTGTCTCTTGATTTTTATTGGGAAAAAACAGGCTTACATCATGCCGCCCATGCCGCCCATGCCACCCATACCGCCCATGCCGCCGCCCATGCCATCCATGCCGCCTGGCATACCAGCAGGGCCGTCGTTGTCAGAGGGCTTTTCAGTAATCAGACAATCAGCGGTCAAAAGCAGACCTGCAATACTTACCGCATTCTGCAGGGCACTGCGAGTCACCTTCACAGGGTCAATGATACCGGCCTCAACCAGGTCCTCGTATCGATCTGCGAAGGCATTGTAGCCAAATCCACCCGTGCCTTCGCTCACCTTATTGACCACCAGGTTGGGACTCACACCGGCATTTTCAGCAATGGCGTAACAGGGCATACGTAAGGCACGCGCCAAAATATCGGCCCCTGTCTTTTCATCGCCCTTGAGCTTCATTTTCTTGACAGCATCAATACATCGCACCAGAGCCACGCCGCCGCCAGGGACAATGCCTTCTTCCATGGCAGCCCGTGTTGCATGCAAGGCATCTTCCACACGTGCCTTGATCTCTTTCATCTCAGCTTCACTGGCAGCACCCACATTAATCTGTGCCACACCGCCGGTCAGTTTGGCCAGACGCTCCTGCAGCTTCTCTCTGTCATAATCACTGGTCGTACTGTCGATCTCGACCTTGATTTGGCCGATGCGTCCCTGGACTGCTTCTTGCGTGCCTGCGCCTTCCACAATAATGGTGTTTTCATTGTCAATGGTCACCTTCTTGGCACGACCCAATTGAGACACACTCACACTTTCCAGATCAATGCCCAGGTCCTTGAAGATCGCCTCAGCTCCGGTGGCTATGGCAATGTCTTCCATCATGGCCTTGCGGCGATCACCGTAACCAGGCGCCTTGACTGCTGCAATCTGCAGTACGCCCTTGAGCTTGTTGACCACGAGCGTGGCCAAAGCTTCGCTCTCAACGTCTTCAGCAATGATCAACAGGGATCTCTTGGACTCTGCAATTTTCTCCAGCAATGGGACAATTTTCCCCACATTACTGATCTTTTCTTCGTACACAAGAATATAAGGCTTGTCCAACTCGCACACCATCTTATCTGTATCCGTGGCAAAGTGCGGCGATAGAAAACCACGGTCAAACTGCATGCCTTCCACAAAGTCAACGGTGGTTTCAAAACTCTTGCCCTCTTCAACCGTGATCACACCGTCTTTACCCACGCGTTGAAAGGCCTTGGCCATGGTTTTGCCCACGGCAACATCATTATTGGCAGAAATGGTGGCAATATTGGTAATATCATCCGCCTTGGAACTGTCCACAGGTTTGGCCATGGCCTTGAGTTCCTGAAGCACAACCTTCAGACCCGCGTGCATACCTCGGCTAATGGACATGGGATCAGCCCCGGCAGCAAGATTTCTGCAGGCTTCCTTAAACAGTGCCTCAGTCAGGACTGTCGCAGTGGTGGTCCCATCACCCGCAATCTTCGACGTCTTACTGGCAGCTTCTTTCACCAATTTAGCGCCAAGGTTCTCGTTCTTGTCTAACAGTTCCACCTCTTCTGCGACAGTGACACCATCCTTAGTCACAGTCGGCCCTCCCCAACTCTTGTCCAGAATCGCATTACGTCCCCTTGGTCCAAGTGTTGGCTTCACTGCGGCGGCCAGCTTTTCTACACCTGCCAACAGGCTGGCTCGTGCATCAGCTTCAAATGCCAAATTTTTGACTGCCATATCAACTATCTCCTTTGGTTAAACGTATCAACTTTATAGCCTCAATCATGGCTACAGTCCCTTACATTTTATTCATACAATGGACTTTCCCCTGATAAGCAAAATTCATACCAAAAGACTCGTTCACACAGCAGACGACTCCTGGAGTCATGTTTTAACATGTTTTTAATAATGAACTTAAGACAATGTCAAATAGAGTGAAAGTTACGTGGAACCCTGGCGATTTCGGGGGTCTCATGCAAGAATTGACATACGGCTCATTGCACGCACGCCAAGTTGACAGGCACCTGCTCCAGCCCCAGGGACACACTAACTGCGCAGCTTAACACAGTCTTTTCAGGCATGAGAACAGGGTATGCCTTGTCGGGCAGGACAATGGGCGTGTCATGAATAAGATGCGGCGGGGTCGCAGAGAGCGCATAAAAATGGCGAGGTGGTGGGACCGGCTGGGGGGGAGACCGGGGGACCACGCTGCCTCGCCGAGGATTTAGACTGCGCCTTTTTTGCACAGTTTTATTTCACTATAGCCATAAAGACTGAATTACTGTACAACATAATCCCAAAAAGTCAATGTAAAACCCTTGAATTTGTTGTTTTAGGCAAGCTCTCCGTCGATGCTCAATCAAGGTGTGTTTAGTATAGCCATTTCCCTATTTTGTTGCAAGGGTATTTTTAACCTTTTCCCTCATTTTTGACAGGCAATTGTGATCACAGAACGGGAATTTCCTGCAAAAAACCTTGATAAAATTGTTTTTAGAGCCTTGTGGTAAACACCTTGGTCTCATAAACTACAGGACGTCATGGACGATATTTTCCTGTGGGACCTTTGATTATGTTTTCAGCAATGAACAAACCTCTTATGAGTAATATCTCTGAACGATTAGAATCCATTCAAGAGACAATAAAAAAAACCTGCGATCAGGCTGGTCGAAATCACGATGAGGTCAAACTCATTGTCGTCACAAAATCGGCTTCTTATGCTGCTGTGAAGGAAGTGATCGATTCGGGGCACACCAATTTGGGGGAAAACCACGTTCAACAGCTTAAAAAGGTTGACGCCCTGTTACGGCAAGAGCCCACCCTGCAGGAAATTCTTCCCTCCCTACAGTGGCACCTCATAGGACACTTACAGAGAAATAAGGTCAAGCAGGTCCTGCCTTTGGCCTCCCTCATTCACTCAGTAGACACGCTGCGTCTGGCCGAGGAAATCAATGATTGCGCCGCCAAACTCAAAAGGAAGGTTAGAATCCTGCTTCAGGTCAACACCTCTAATGAACCTCAAAAATATGGGGTTCCTGTTGGCGCAGCCACGCATCTGGCAGAGCAACTGGAAACACTCCCCCATATTGAGCTCAAGGGCCTTATGACCATGGCGCCGCTCACACGCAACAAGGATATTGTGAGAACCTGTTTTGCCCGCGCCAAGGAACTCTTTGATGAGGTCGCCGGGGAGCGTCTTGTAGGGCCTCAGTTCACTGAGTTGAGTATGGGCATGAGTTCGGACTATGAAATTGCCATCCAGGAAGGTGCCACTCTGCTGCGTATTGGCTCTGCCATCTTTACCTGACCTCAGCCTTGCCTGGCGAAACGCGTCTTCAACCTCAGTCAATCACGTCAAATCAAGTCACTAATTTCACCAAAACCCCAAAGTCACCCTGTGTATGAGCCGATAAGTCATGAACGCCCTTTAGTCTTGGATAGGGTCTGAATATATGGATGATATTGGAAAGCTCTGTGATGATGGAATTACCACTACTTATCAGTAGAACCAAACTACCCAAAACATTTACAGACGTCGTATATCTCACAAACAGGCCAAAAATGCCAAAAGAGATCAAGCGTCTTTTGTCCCAAAAGAAGCTGTCTCAGGCGGTGGTTCCGTTTGGCTCATTTTCTGTGCTGCGTAAAAAGACACACCTTATCGGGACCGTCATCATTGATGCAGAAGATTCCAATGAATTTGAACATCAGGAAATCGGACATATTATCCAGTCATTGGAGCAGGACAATATCGGCGTGATCGTGTTGACACACCGTGTGCAGTGTCCCATAAGAAGCTTTTCTTTGTCTCCCACCAAGACAAGTTTTAGCGTACCTGCCAGTGTGGATGCCATTTCGCCTGATGAGCTGTGGATTCAGATCAGCGTCAATCTGGCTTTTCGCAAGAAAAGCACTGGCATCAGCGTCAGACCTTCCATACCGGCCAGCAAAATGGAACTTGCAGGGACCAATAAGCTGGCTGAGCAACTAAAAATGACAGGGTCTTTGGTAGAAAATCTGACCGAACAACTACGCATGGCCGGCATGGTTCAGAGAGATTTCCTGCCTTCCCAATTGCCTGAAAGCCCGACGGTAGAATGGGCCACGACGTTTCTGCCGGCGGAATGGGTCTCAGGCGACATGTACAATATTGATCAACTGGACGAGGACCATATTGGTTTCTATATTGTCGATGCTGTAGGCCACGGCATGCCCGCGGCCCTGCTCACCATCTTTGTCAAGCAAGCCATCCGCCTGAAAGAAATGCGGGATGGCGAGCCTATTATCATCCCGCCCTCCGAGGTCATGGCTCGCCTGAATACCAAGATGGCCCAGGAAAAATTCTCGGGGTATCAGTTTGCCACGTGCTGCTACTGCCTGATCAACACCAAAACCTATGAATTGACCTATGCGAGAGCCGGGCACCCTTACCCTGTACTGATCAGACCGGGGCAGCCGACTCTCCAATTGGAAGCCAGGGGCTCCTTACTGGGTGTGTTCGAACAGGCTGAATACCCCGAAGAATGCGTTCAACTGGAGCCTGGCGATAAGCTGATCATCTACTCGGACGGCGCAGAGCCGTTTATTGGCAATTTCTTTGACGAAAAAGGCTTCGAATTTTTCGATGAATTCAAGGCCATTATTGACGCCCCTGTGGTGGATATGCTGGACCGCTTTGTGACCTTGACCAAGACCAAAGCCATTGACCCTGGCAGCTTTGATGACATCACCATGGTCGGCATGCAGATCAAGTCTGATGCCTGAGACCAAAGGTTAACCTCCTCAGTCTTCTAAGTTCTGTGCTCCGGGCTCAGGGGCACACCCGAATTCGGCTTGAATGTCCTCAAAGCAGGTGGGTGCTTGCCCGACGAGCTCTTCGAGAATGAGATAACAGACCTTGCGAATCTCCCATTGTGCCTTGGGCGACAAACGCGTTCTAAAAATATGCCGCCATTCTCTGAAGTTCGCAGACACCACGATCTCGCTGGTACAGGCATTGGGCAGCACAAAACGGGCGTCTTCTTTGCGTAAACCACGGTCACGCCACTTGGCATACATGGCCTGAATGGATTGCATATCTGCGTGAAAATCAGCCACATATTCCTGAGGTATGGCATCAGGCACCACATACTCAAATCCCTGTTCATTGACATATCGCTGCGACTGTTGGGAGACCGCCATCAGGCGGTGCCTGATCAACTGGTGGGTCATTGCGCGAGACCCGTTTTTGATGCGAAACGTGGCATAGGCATGTTCCAGGGGCGTTTCGTGCCCCATCTTGAGGAGCCTGAGAATAAATTCTTTTTGAGTGTGTGCACCCACTCGATCAAAACTCAAATAGCAGGTCCTGCCCGCCTGTTCGATCACTCGTTCCGCATCCGGGGTGACAGCAATAAGCTCTACATTTAGTTCAGTCATTTGTTCCACATCACTCATATCAGCTGATCCCTTGATTCTTTCAAATATCTGCTAGGACACAGACCCCTTACCCAACACAGCCAAAGCCGTATGCACATTTCCAAACGGTGCGCTGACTGCAAAGCCGGCCACCCGGTCCTGAATCGCATCAACCATTTCCCGGGCAATTGCAATGCCCAAAGCTCGGCCCTCTTCCTTGGTCCTGGCCTGTGACATACGGTCTAGTAAAACAGTCGGTACAGACACACCAGGAACCTCATTGGCCATAAACTCTGCATTCTTAAAACTGGTAAATGGCCAAATCCCTGCGACGATCGGAATGGTGTGAGATTGGATCTTGTCCAAGAACCTGAACAGGCTTTCCACATCAAACACAGGCTGTGTCACTGCATATTCAGCACCCGCCTCAACCTTGTGCTTAAACCGTGTGATTTCGCGTTTTAAATCCGAGGCCACAGGATTGGCCCCCACACCAATGGTCATATTGACACTGGGGCTGAACCGATTGCCTCCAATATCCACGCCGCAATTCAGTCTCCGCAGCACAGCAGTCAAGGCCACAGAATCCATATCAAAGACACCCGTGGCGTCAGGATACTCGCCCAGTTTGGGGGGATCGCCTGTAATAATGAGCATGTTTTTGAGCCCCATGGCACTGGCACCCAAAAGATCCGACTGCATGCCAATCAGGTTCCGATCTCGACAGCAAAAATGCAGCACCGTTTCAATGTCGACATGCTGCTGAATCTGAATCGCAGTGACCATGGGCGACAACCTGGAACTGGCCCTGGGTCCGTCAGGAATGTTGATGGCATCCACTCCCTGTGCTGCACAGATCTTCGCCTTTTCCACAATGGCCGACATATCCACGCCTCTGGGAGGTGTCACCTCAATCATAGCCACCATGTCGCCCTGAGCCAGTTTCTGTCCCAATCGGGACTTCGCTTCCAGGGAGGCAGCGTCAAGCTGTTCTTCGGGCTTGGGTGTGTCAACTCGGACCACGGGCTTGCCAGTCGCAGCCCCCATGGCCTTGTCCAGTCCGCGAACAGACCGTACGATCTCACGAATATGCTCCGGTGTGGTACCACAGCACCCGCCAATCACCCTGGCCCCCTTTTCAAAAAACCGCTTGGCATATTCAGCCATATACTCCGGAGTACTCATATACAGGGTCCGGTCCTCAACGCGTCTGGGCATGCCTGCGTTGGGCTGGACAGAAATGGGCTTGTTTGTGATGGGCCTGATACACTCCAAACTGGCCAGCATACCTGAAGGACCAGTGGAACAATTCAACCCCACCACGGTCACGGTGGGCTGTGCTGCAATGCGTTTAATGGCGTCATCAATACGTTCGCCATAGACAGTCTCAACACCCTGATCTGCTGTCATCTGGGCGATCAATGGCAGGTCCGTTAAATCTGCCAGGGCCGAAATGGCCAACAATATTTCATGTGATTTGGAAAAGGTCTCCAAAATCAGCAAGTCAACGCCTTCTTCAACGAGGGCCCTTGCCTGATCCTGAAACATGGTAACCACCTGGGCATTCGTCAAACGTCCATGCCCGGTGAATTCTGCGCCGATAGGTCCGATAGCCCCTGCCACGAGTGCCCTGCCCTGTGAAGCCTGCCGCGCGATCCCGACTGCAACTCGATTGATCCGACCCACGACCTGCCCCAGTCCGTATTTGCCCAAACGGAAGGCATTCGCGCCAAAGGTATTGGTCTCAATCAGGTTCACCCCATCCTCGACATAGGCTTCATGAATCTC
>JAIPFM010000113.1 GCA_021736645.1 Phycisphaerae bacterium
TATCAGTGGCTCCTGGAGCAGAATCCCAGCCTGATCGTGAACAACCGCGTGGGTGCCGGGCGCAAAGGCATGTCCGGATTCTCCAAAGAAGATTCCTTTGCCGGTGACTTCGGCACGCCAGAACAGGAAATACCCGACACAGGTGTGGACAGCGATTGGGAATCCTGCATGACCATGAACGACACCTGGGGCTACAAATCGTCAGATCACCACTGGAAGAGCACGGAAACCCTCGTGCGCAATCTCATTGACATTGCCAGCAAGGGCGGCAACTACCTGCTCAACATCGGGCCCCTGCCGGACGGCACATTCCCGCAGACCAGTGTGGAGCGGCTCCGCAGTATGGGTCAGTGGATGTCAGTCAATGGCGAGTCCCTGTACGGTACGCAGGCCGCCCTGTTCAGGCCGACCTGGGGGCGTGTCACACGAAAATCAGGCACTCTCTACCTGCACGTATTTGACTGGCCCAAGGACGGCAAGTTGACCATACCGGCCCTGAGCAACACCCTGCGCCGCGCCTCATTGCTCGCACAACCGGAGACCGCCCTGACCGTAAGCACGGTCGGCACGACCTGGACCCTGGAAGTCCCCACGGCCCCGCTCGATCCGATTGCCACAGTCATTGCCGTGGATGTGAATGGTCAACCGGCCTTAAAGAATTGACCGCATAGGACATGCCGGGCCTGTCGGGTGCTGAGCCCCGGACACACTGACGCACGGGTCTGGAAGAGGAATACGTGACATCACCACCTAGGGTACTTAAACATGACGCCTTGCTGCTATTGGCGGCATTTATCTGGGGCACGACCTTTGTCGCCCAGCGTAAAGGCATGGACCACGTGGGCCCCATGACCTACAGTGCATTTCGTTTCGCCCTGGGTGCTCTGGCCGTGCTGCCGCTGGTTTTTCTGTGCAAGCTTCGTCCTGCGGACAGCATTCCTAAAAAAAACACATGGTTCATTGTGTGGGGCAGCGGCCTGGCCGGATTGGCCCTGTTCGCCGCATCGTCCTGTCAGCAGGTCGGCTTGCTGTATACCACAGCAGGCAAGGCCGGGTTTATCACATGCCTCTATGTCGTGATTGTCCCTATTCTGGGGCTGTTCGTGGGACACCGCTGCGGCATCAGCGTGTGGCTCGGGGCGGGCCTGGCCGTCATTGGCCTGTATTTCCTGACCATCAAAGAGTCTCTCACCCTTGAACAGGGAGATCTCCTCGAACTGATCGGGGCCTTCTTCTGGGCCGTGCATGTCCTGTGGATCGGCCATATGGCCAGGCGGGCCAGTCCTGCACAGATTGCCTGTGTCCAGTTTGCCGTGTGTTCGATCCTCTGTTTTGCTGCGGCCGGCCTGTTTGAAGACATCTCCCTTGAGGCAGTTGGCCATGCCGGCTTTGCCATTGCATACGGCGGGCTGCTCTCTGCAGGTGTGGCGTTTACACTGCAGATCGTATCTCAACGTCACTGTCCGCCTGCGCATGCGGCCATCATCATGAGCCTGGAAACGGTCTTTGCTGCAGCAGCCGGCTGGATCATACTGGGCGAAACCTTCAGCGCAGGCGGTTTGGTGGGGTGTGCCTTGATGCTGAGCAGCCTGATGATCGTACAGTTGCCTCCCATCCTATCGGCCACAACAAGGGGTGTCACCAGGCCCCCCAAGACAGACAGTCTGCCCGTACCAGTGGATCATCCCTTGGGACAGTAAGGACATGCGCCATCCAATACCCTGGAGACAAACTCACCCACAGTCGGTTCCCGGGAGGCGCGCGGCCCTGCCACATTGAGCACCTTGACTGAGTGCTTGATCAAGAATTCCCTGAGGTGGGCCACAGCCGCGATCATGCCCAAATCAGCATGAACATGACAGACTGGCTTGCCCATGGTTTGGGCCAGTCTCTGGGTCAATTCAGTACCGCCGGTAATCGAGGCATGGAGTGACATGATGACAGTCGCATCAGAATCTCGAACATTCCATGCGGTTCTCTCGGCGTACTCATCCGAGGGCGTCTCCCTCAGATCATAGGCCTGCGGAATCGGGCCGTCTTCAGCCAGTCGCCCTCTGGGACACCATCCCCCATGGGGCACGCCGGACCGAATGGCCCAGTCCATCGCAGCACGATCCACGCCCGTCTGGCCGCCCGACACAATCTTCTCAACATAAATCACAGCCATCCCCCAAACACCAAAAACTTAAAACTTAACACCTAAAACTGGAGCGAAGCGACCTAATGCTGAATAAAGGAAAAAAGGGTTGATTTATCTTTTTCGTACAGGATTTTGCCATTGATAATCGTGGTCTGCACAAACGTGTTGTAGTGGAAAGGATCTCCATCCAGGATGATGATGTCAGCGTCTTTTCCGGGCTGCAGACTGCCCACGCGATCCGCCACACCAAGCAGTTGAGCCGGTGTGAGGGTAATGGCCTCCAAGGCGGTTTGCTCGTCCAGACCGCCGCTGATGGCAAAGGCGGCCTCCAGGGGCAGTGTCATGAGGTCCCGACCGGCGATGCCCCCGTTTGAGGCCGTGAAACTGGTACTGGGCGGGATGATCGCAAATCGAACACCGGCCCGCTTGAGAATCGCTCCATTTTCCAGACTGGATCCGGACGGGGCCGTGATGTCTTCATTGGATTCCTGTTTGGCACGGGGCACAATGGCCACAGCCACGTCCCGTTTAGCGATCTCATGGGCCACAGTCCAGGCCTCAACAGCACCATAGAGGATCATTTTTATGCCAAATTCGTCCACCAGTTCGAGTGCACCCAGGATGTCACGCGCGGCGTTGGCCTGAATCAGTGCCGTGGCTTCGCCTTTGAGCAGCGACAAATATTGCCTGCTGTCACTCGGCATCTTGGGGGGGGCAGTCTTCTTGTCCGCGGTCTTGTCGCGTTCGTAGACTGCCAGGTCCTGGAGATAGGTTCTGGCCTGGCGCATGGCGATCAGCAGGTTGGTCTTGTTGAGCCACTGGGCATTTGAAACACTGAGACTCTGCAAGACGGATTCCTTGAGGAGCATACTGTCCAGATCCCCATAGGTAGGTTTGATCACGGCATCAGCGCTGCCGCGGGACACATACACAGACGTCACGCCTGACGCCAGGGCAAAGGTCACGCTCTGGCCAAAGGGATCCAGGGCATCGGCCATTTTTGACGCGCTGCCGGAGATCCCCAGGTCACCACGAATTGCCACCATGCCGGGCATCACAATCTTCCCCTTGGCCTCAATGACCTGGGCGTCCTTGGGCACGGACAGGTCACGTCCCAGTTTCCAGATGCGTCCGTCCTTGATGAGGAGGGTGCCATTGCGTATGATGCCGCTGGTGATCGTATACAGGTCACCACCCCGGATGGCGGTTATTTTGTCGGCAGCCAGCGTGGACGACCCAATCAGGCACACCAGGCCGATCATGGCCGCGACCGCCCCCATGCCGCACCTGGGAAGCCCTTGACAGTGCCCTGGAATTCGTTTGTCTGATCTATGCATAATCTCGCCTCGCTAGGGTGTATAAACAGTTTTACCTTCAATGATCACACGAAGAATCCTGGTGTCTGTGGCCAAGGGATCACCGGACAGGATCAGAAGGTTGGCATCTTTGCCCTTTTCAATACTGCCAATGCGATAGTCAAGTCCCAACATCTCTGCCGGATGCAGGGTCATGGCCCGCTTGGCAGTGTCCCTGTCCAGACCGGACTTCACGAGTTGGGCCATCTGCCGGAAGAAGTCTTCATGGCCCAATACCGTGTCGGACACAGGATGACAGGCGATCTTGACACCGGCCTTGGCCAGGGTGTAGGCCACATTCATCTGATTGTATGTGTCCGGTTCATTGTCAATCGCCGCAGGCAGGATCACAGGTATCTTTTGCCTGGCCAGTTGTTCAGCCACCAGTACAGTCTGCGGACCGCAGATCAGTGTGGGTTTGACCTTGTCGAAATCCTTGAGTACCTTGAGTAGATGCAGAGTGTCCGCCGGTGTACTGCTGCGAATAAACAGGGGCATCTCGCCCTTGACGACTCGACTCAGAGGCTCAATTCTGGGGTCCGTGGACGTGGGATTTTTCTTGCCGGATTCCAGGGCCGACCTGAGCTGAGCCTGCGCCTGTCCCGCACTGAAATAAGACATAAGCAGACCGGACTCGAGGATCACCATGTCCTCGGACCGATCACCACAGGGTCGAACCACGGCACCCTGCCCGGCGATCGTGCCCGCCGTGGGACTCAGCGCCAGCGTGGTAAATCCCGCCTGCAGGGCACGAGTATACACCTCCTGGTGCGCATAGAGTTCATCCACCACGCGGTAATGGGGATTGGACCCACTGCTGCCCCCGGACGACCTCACAAACCTTCTGCCCCCGGACACGAAATACGAGCCTCCGCCCCCGCCTGAAGACAGACCGAGGTGGGAGAAGGGATTGATCAGGCCGGGAAAGACGGTCTTGTCGTTGACGTCCATGATGGTCGCATCGTCCGGGATGTCCACATCCGCACCCACGGCCGTAATCCGACCGTTGCGCACCACAACGATACCGTTTTGAATCACACCGGATGCCACGGTCTCGACACGGTCGGCCTTGATCGCCAGGACGTCATCAGCGGCCACCGGACCCACGGCCATCAGCATGATCAGCAGACTATAGGTTAACACACATCTCATGGGTTTCATTCCTTGCTCAGAGATCACAAAGGGGATTCCGTGATCAGATCAGTGTCTTTTCGTTGATAGGCGATGCGCCCATTGACCAGCACCATCTCCACGGGCGTGGTCGGATCAATGAGGCTGGTCTTCTTGATGACAATGTCCGCATCTTTACCCACCTCCAAAGATCCCACGCGCTGATCGATTTTGAGGGCACGCGCCGCATTGATGGTGATGCCCTCCAGGGCAGCCTGGTCATCCAAGCCATAGCGTGCAGACACCGTGGCCTGGGAGGCAAGCTCTTCCTGCGGGGCCATGGAGTCGGTCCAAGACACAGAGTCCGTGTTAATGGACAGATTCTTGACGCCGGCCTGGGCATATTCCGCACCCATGCCGTGAAAACGATTGTCACGCTCTACACTCGAGCGAAATTCCACAACGCGGGGGCCAATGTTAATCGACACGTCAGGACGCTTGGCAGCCTCGCGTGCAGCCCCGTAGCCGCCAAAGGCCGTATGCGTGGCAATGACCGGCAAATGGTTTTCATCGTTGAACATGCGTATGGTCTGCATCACGCCCCAGGTGCTGTACGTATGGACAATCGTGGGAATCTCCTTGTTGAAGACCCTGCGCAGATTCTCCCACTGGGGCTTGAACTGGGGTTTTTCCTGGGTGTCACCCTGCTCATAGGCCACCCACCCCTCATGGTAAGACCTGGCCTGGGCCAGAAATTGACGCAGCAGCCAGGACATGCCCATGCGTGTGGCGCCGAGGTCACCGCCCCGCCGCTCCGGGTTAAAGGCCTGCGTGGCCTTCATGGCCCCGAATTCCCGCAGAATCACATTGTCAGGATCAGAGGGATCTGTCTTGATGATGACGGTAAAGCCCCCCTGATTGGTGCCACTGCCCGGCATGGTGTGGATGGTTGTCACGCCTCCGGAAATCGCCTTGGTATAGGGCAGGTCGTCGAGCCACACAACATCAGAGGCACGCAGCTCGGGATTGACCTGCATGACCATGTCATTCAGATCGCCCATGTCTGCACCCACGTGACAATGGGACTCCACAATGCCGGGCATGACCCAGTACTGCCCGGCCTCAATAATCGTATACCCTGAAGGGATGTCCACCTCGGACTCGGGGCCCAGGGCCTCAATTTTCCCCTGGCTGACCAGGATGATTCCATGATTGATCACCTGCAATGACTTCGATCCCTTGGCACGCGGCGCCATGGTCAGGATCTTGCCGGCCCGAATGGCATAGGCGTACGTCTTACCAGATTCTGCGACCACGTCAGCGGTACAGACCAAGAAAATACCCAAAACAAAGAGGACAACACGTCTCATTTGACAGGTCTCCTGTAGACAACATTTCCGTTAATGATCACCGTTTTGACCTCCGTTGAAAATTCAAAGGGCGCTCCTGAGAGAATCACGAGGTCCGCGTCTTTGCCCGCGTCCAGACTGCCGATGCGGTCTTCCACGTGGAGTAACCGGGCCGGAGTGAGGGTCACGGCCTGCAGGGCCTGGTCTGCGCCCATGCCGTGACGTATGGCATAGGCGGCACTCATGGACAGGTACTGTGTGCCTGAAGAGGCGCTGGTCTGCAGGGCCACACGCAGTCCGTGTTGACTCAGCAGTGCGGCATTATTAATGGGTCGGGTCTTGTCATACTGGAGGATGGTCGGCCCCAGGGCCACACCAATGTTGTGCCTGCGCAGGTCCGGCACAAGCCGATACGCATTGGCCGCACCCAGCAGGATCGTATCGAGGTTGTACTCATCACGAAACACGGTGAGTGTGTTTCTTATTTCGTCGTCGCGTCCCGCCTCCACCAGGGCCGGCATCTCTCGTTTGAAAAGTCCGCGCAGCAGTTCAAGGTTGGTATCGCGTCCGGGCTGCTTCGGAGGTTCCACGAGATCGGGTGTGCTGCGGGCCTTACGCTGCTCATACTCACGATACGCTCGTTCATAGCCGTCCCATTGATCTGCGTAGGCCTTGGCCTTTTTCAGCAGATCGCGAGCCTCCCAGATCTTGGCCATTCTGGGAGAGCCGCCGGTCATGGAAAACGTGACGGCCGCATAGTCTTTGACCAGTCGATCCTCTGGCGTGTCACCGGCCAGCTTAATCACAGCCCCATTGCCACCCACCAACCCCTGGGTCTGCGGGACCAGAAGAATTGATGTCACCCCACTGCGCAACACCTCTTCAAAGGCCTCATCCTCCGGGGCAACCGCCTGGGCAATACTGGCCAGACGCAGGGCGCTGGAGTCAGGACCGGTGGTGGGCGCTGGCGTGTCTACAGTCGTACTGTCTGCATGCAATCCCAGATGCGAGTACATGTCAATCATCCCGGGGATGACCACATCTTCGGACGCATCGATCAGCACAGCGTGGTCAGGCAAGGGTTTGTCCTGCCCGCTGTACAGGATTTTGCCATCCTGGACGAGAATAAGTCCGTTGAGAATTTGACCCCGACTGCCGGTCAGAATGCGACCTGCTTTGATCGCAGTCACCGGCGTGTCCTGATGCGTTTTGTCTGCTTCAGGGTCTGTCCGGCAATACACGGTCTTGCCGTTGACCAGGGTTCGCTCCACTGTGGAAGCAAGCGTAAAGGGACTTCCGCTGAGAATCACCAGATCGGCGTCCTTGCCTGTCTCAATGCTCCCCACGCGGTCAGCAATGCCGAGCATGTGGGCCGGTGACAGGGTCACG
Organism: Phycisphaerae bacterium; assembly: GCA_021736645.1. Classification (GTDB taxonomy): domain Bacteria; phylum Planctomycetota; class Phycisphaerae; order Sedimentisphaerales; family Anaerobacaceae; genus JAIPFM01. Next base: position 7,344 of record JAIPFM010000113.1, read on the forward strand.
GATTCCAGGGCCTGCCTGGGGCTCAATCCCCGACTCACGGCAATGCCGGCAATAAACTGAAGATCTCCGATGGCCTGGTCTGTAGGACTGGCCAATGCAAAGGTAATACCCGCCTGGGCCAGAGCAGCGGCATTGTCAGGATTGGCATGCCCGGCGTCCCTGACGCGTGTGTTGTCACGCAGTCGGGTGTGGCCTGGCTCCACATCAGAGGCCACGATCACCGAGGCGTCACCGGCCTTGATCTCGTCAATGACTTTATAGGCCTCAGTCGCCCCTTCGATGACGAGTTTAAGCTTGAAGGCCCGGGCCAGGGCCAGGGCATTACGAATGTCCTGAGTGGTATGACAGCTGACTCGCAGGATCTGGTCGCAATCCAGGACAGGCAATAACGCCTGGGTCTGCAGGTCCATGGGATTGGATTTTTCTCTGTCCCAGACAGCCCGAGAAAAGGTGTTCCGAAGCATGGCCATCTGCCCCATGCGTGTGGTGGGCAACTGCGGTGCTGCAGGCTCCACAAGATTGTCCGGGCCCGGCGGCACAGGCGGGTCAAAAATCAAGGGGGGGATCTCAAGCGCCTCACCCAGCACCACACAGAGTCCGGCCTCGGTCTGCAGGACCTGCTGATCCGGAGACTCGGCGGCCAGTTTTACCACAGCCCCATAGCCCGGCATCAGTCGGTTGCGTCTCGGAGCCACATGCACCACTGTGACACCGCCTGCAAGCAGACGCCGGTATTCGCCAAAAAAGTCAAAGGAATCCAACGCATGAATGTCAGGTGTCACAGACGCCTCATCATCACGTCCGCCCTCATTCAGCATGGTCATGGCATTGATCAGGCCGGGGATCACGACCCTGCCCGAGGCATCGATGATCTCTGCACCCTCCGGAATCTCAAGGTCCTGACCCACGGCTGTGATCTTGCCCTGCTTCACCAGGATAATACCGTTCTCAATGGGGGCTGCGCCCACCGGATATATCCGCCCCGCCTTGATCGCCAGCACCTTCTCCCCGTCCTGGGCTTGTATCGGGGCAGCGCCCCATGCAGCCAGCACCGCCAGGATCAGGAGTCCGGCACGGATCGGTCTGACTAACACACTCTCACGCAGTTTCATCATCTTGGCTCGCATTTGATTGTGGTTGAAATTCGAGGGCCACCCCGGGGATTCGATGACCGCCAGGTGACCGGGCTTTGTAATCAAGAGTCAGCCTTATTTGTATCGTCCTCTTTCTTGCGTTCAGCTGATTTCGGGATCTCAAGAAGTTTGCGCAGACGCAGATCCTTGGCCTTTTCATAAATGACCTCACCCGACATCATGACCTTGTCCACCCAGGTCTGGGCATCCAGCGGATCACCGGTCAGGAAGATGAGGCTGGCGTCCTTTCCCGGTTCAATACTGCCAAAGCGATCCTCAATCCCGACAAACTGGGCCGGGTACAGGGTCATGGCCTTTAATGCCTCTTCCCGCTTGACACCATACTTGACGGCCTGGGCTGCCTGATACCACAGATAGCGTGTGCCATACTGTGACGTGTCCGTTTGAAAGGCAAACTTGACGCCGGCCTTCTGCATGATCTGCGGGATGACCTTCATCTGTTCGGCCTGGGTCTGCTCATCGGTTTCCCACACAATCAGTTGAGGGTCGAGGATCACCGGCAGTTTGTGCTTGGCAATGAGGGAGGCCGCCTTGTAGCAGTCCGGCGACAGCACCAGCACCGTGTCAAACTTATGAGCCTTCTGGATCTCCAGGGCCTTGATCACATCCGCAGCCTGGTCACAGTAGATGAAGGCACGGAGCTTGCGTTCGAGCAGGTCAAACATGGGTTGTTTACGCACATCAAGTTCTTCATCAAACGGCTTTTTTGATGCCTCGGCATCGGCCTTTCTCTGGTCGAACTGTGCCTGATACTGCTTCAGATCAGCCATGTAACGACGGAACCGTTGCATGTGGCCCATGCGCGAGGTGTTGCCTGTGGGCTGGAGAGAAATCTTCAGACCTGTGTAGCGTTTGATGAGCATGTCTTCCACAATGCGCCCGTACGGCTTGACCACGGTTCCTGTGCCGCCCAGCAGCGTGTTGTTGCCCGGCAGGATCAGCATGGCCACAATACCATCCCGCAGTGAATCTTCGAAAAAGGGCTGAAGCGGATCTATGGCATCAAACGTGGAGAGAAAAGGCACTTCCGGCATCCGCTCATTGGCGGACTCCAGTCCCCGAGACGTGTGGGCCAGGACAAAGCCGGGCATCACCACCTGGTCCTTGGCCTCGATCACAAAGGCATCCCAGGGAATGTCGACCTTCTTTCCCACGTCCTTTATCTTGCCATCTTCTATGAGGATGATTCCGTTGGTGATCTCCTTGCCCGAGATGGTGATGATCTTGCCCGCCTCAATGGCAGTTTTCTTTCGCACAGGGGCAGCCTGGGCACGCACGCCCAGGGTCGATGTGAGCAACAGGGTTACGAGAACCCATTTTGAAAGGGGTTCCAGGAGAACCGTAGTGCACTTGGATTTCATTTGTTCACTCCTCTATCAGCCAGATAGACGGTCTTGCCGTTGATAATTACGCGTTCAATACAGGAGGTACTGGCCACAGGATCGCCGCTCAGCACCAGCAGGTCTGCATCCTTACCTGTCTCAATGCTGCCAACACGGTCCGCCACCCCGAGGATTTCCGCGGGTGTCAGGGTGATGCTGCGCAGGGCCTGGTCTCTGGACATCCCGTGTCGGACTGCGAACAACGCCGCGGTAAACAGATCGCTGCCCTCCCGTTCCGGCGTTGCGGCCAGGGCTACAGCCACACCGGCCTGACTCAAGACAGTGGCATTGCTCCACCGGATGTCGTCCCCCTCAATCCCACCCCCCCGAGACCTGAAATCGTAGAACGGCTCGAGAATGACCGGGATCTGACGCGCCCCGATTTCCTGAGCCATCTTGTGTGCCTCTGTGCATTGAAACAGGGTGACCTTGAGATCCATCTCCCGCGCAATATTCAAAGCCATCAGAATGTCTGTGCTCCGCTGGGCACGAATGACAATCGGCAGTGTCCCCTGCATGGCAGCCACCAGCACCTCCAGATCCGGATCAGGCTTTACCGGGGTGTGGGCTGCATACTGCTGCGCATCAAAGAAACTCTGGCGAACCATCCATGCCACAGCCATGCGCGTGGTAGGACGACGATAGTAAAAACTATTGGGCGCGGATGACCGAGGAGGACGGTTGCCGTAGGTGGAGGCCGCACCAAACGTGATCCACAGCGAAGCATCGTCCTTGAGCATCATCTCGGCCACGGTCTTACCGGCCGGCTTGATCACGGCCCCCAGACCGGCAATGAGGTTCATGGGCCCGGGCGCCACATGGAGCGTGGTGATGCCCGTCTGAACGAGTCGCTTAAGCGCCTTGTCAGCCGGATCAATCGCAGCGGACACGCGGAAGGTCGGCGTGATCTCCGACGACTGTTCGTTCAAGTCGCCGTGCGTGACATCCACGGGTCCGGCATTGACCAGCCCCGGCATCACCACCTTGTTCGCGGCATCAATGACAGTCGCACCCTCAGGCACTGTGACATCAGATCCCACCTCCAAGATCTTGCCGTGCTGAATGAGCACCACAGCATCCCGGATCAATGCCCCGGACACAGTCACAACCTGCCCGGCCTTGACGGCCACAATCTCGTCTTGTGCGCAGAGCAGAGAGGCGGCTGCCAAGACCCAGAGAACGGATGTCACCAGCTTGAGCTTGACGTTCATTTCTCCTCCCTTTGAAACACGATGTTGCCGTTGACAATCACGACCTGGACTTGCGAGGTCAGTTCAAGAGGATCACCGCCCAGGATGACCAGGTCCGCATCTTTTCCGGTTTCAATGCTCCCCACGCGATTGGCCACGCCCAGCATCTGGGCCGCGTGCAGGGTGAGCCCCTTCAGGGCAAGTTCACGGTCCAGACCGTATTTTGCCGCATAGATGGCCGAGGTCCTCAGATCGGACGCCGCCGTCTCAGGTGCCCCGGAGGTAAAGGCCAGCTTGACCCCTTCAGCCGCAAGCTGCCCGGCCCGTTTGAGATCTCTGTCCTTGTTGAGCCGGACCACAGGGCCCAGGGCCACAGGGACGGTCTGTGCCGCAATACGTGAGGCCACTTCATCGGCCTGGACTGCGCCGAGGATGCGGCCGTCCAGCCCATAGTCCCTGATGAGATCCAGGGCAGCACCGAGCTCTTCGGGCGTGCTGGCCATCAGGAAAACCGGCAATGCCTTATCCAACGCGCGCTTGAGCACGGCCGCCTGGGGATCAAAAGTCTCCCCGTCAAACTGTCGCGCCAGATCCAGCTGTTCCCTGATAAACGTGATCAAACCGGGCCATGACGTGGGCCGACGATCATATCGCAAAGCGGCCTGGGTCAGAGAGAACTTCAGACCCGCGTCCCGCTTGATGAGCCACGCAGCTTGCGCGCCCCCGCAAAATTTGACCACCGCCATCTGACCGGCAATGGGATTGCGATTCCCGGGTGACATCAAGGCGCAGGTGACACCCCCGCGCAGGGCCTGCTCAAACCCTTGGTTCCGGGGATCAAATGCATCCAGCACCTGCGTATCCGCACTGGCTGCGAACACGGCTTCATCCATTTCTGCCCAGGGATCCGAGGCCAGCCCCAGATGACTGTGGGCATCGATCAGACCGGGCATCAGGTGACTCTGTCGCATGTCGAGGACCGTGGCATCCTCCGGGACGTCCAGATCCTTGCCCACAGCCTGGATCTTCCCGGCCCGGACAAGCACCATACCCTCCTGAATGCCCCCCTGTGTCATGGTCCAAACCGTGTGTGCGCGAATCACCAGATCGCCCTGGCCGGCCTGAGCCGTGGCAACACCACCCAGGACCACCGCCAGCACACCTATCCACCTCATCATGTTCACTGGGCCGCCTTTCGTTCGTAGACCACTTTGCCTTGAATCAAGACCTGTTCAATCCGTGTAAAAGAGTCAAACGGGTCACCCGAGCAGATCACCAGATCAGCGTCTTTACCCACGTCCAGACTCCCGATCCGATCGGCCACACCCAGAATCTGTGCCGGTGTGAGCGTGATGGCTCGCAATGCAGCGTCTCTGTCCATACCCTGGGCCGCGGCCATGGCGGCCGCAGATCCAAGAAACTTGGAATCCAGCCCTGTGGGGGCGCAGGTACCGATCGCCAGCTGTATACCCGCTTGTGACAAACGGGCCGCATTGACCGGATCATGATGATCATAGGCCAGTGCCGGCATCGTCATCCTGGAAACAGACACAGGCCCCACAATGACAGGCACCTTGTGTCCGGCAAGTTCCCGGGCCATGCGATAGCCCTCAGTGCATTGATCCAGAATCACGGAAAACTCAAACTCATGCGCCAAGCGCAGGGCATGCCGAATATCATCCACACAATGAACCTCGATCTGGAGCGGGATCTCCTTGCGCAGGATCTGGAACAGGATCTCATGGGTTGGGCTCTTTGACGGCTCCTCAGGGCGTTTGAGGGGTGCCTTGCTGTCGGACTCAGCCTTCTGCTTGGCCTTGTCCTTATTATACTGAGCCAGGGCATGCTCATACTTTTCATACTGTTTGAGATAGCGCTGCGCACCAATAAAGGCCTCACGCATGGACGCGTACTGGTCCAGTCGCTCGAGAGAAGAAGACTGGGTGCTGCGAGACGACATGCCCAGAGTGGCCTTCACTGTGACACCGGATTTGAGGCACATCTCTGCCACAGAACCAGCCCCATTAAGACGCAGCAGAGCCGTTCTGCAGACCCACATGGCGCTGCTGTCAGGCACCACGCACACCGTGGTCACGCCCTGGGCCAGAACCTCTCTATACGCCTCGTCAAAGGGATTCAGGGCGTCAAGCACATCCAGTTCCGGTGCCCCGCTCGTCTGGTTGAGTTCGCTGTCCAGCAGGAACAGACGGGACTGGGCATCGATCAGCCCGGGCATGACGGTTTTGGTTTTGGCGTCTATAATACGGGCATCGTCGGGAATCACCACATCCGTGCCCAGTGCCTTGATCTTTTGATCCTCTATGAGAATGACACCGTCCTCAATGTCAGGGCCGCTCACAGGAATGATGCGACCCGCTTGAATCACCAACGAGGCTGCGTCTGCGCAATGTGTCATGGCACAGATCACGACAAAGGAGACAATGAAGCATTTAAAGGCTGTCATCAGGACCATACTCCACACGGTGGTTTTCGTCAATTTCGGGATGAGTCACCCTGCCCTATTGACTCAAGATACCCTTTCCTTCGCAGCGAAAATGACCTCCGGAAAGATCACCTACATTACTATATCCAAATTCACATGGTTAATGGTAAAGAAAACTTGGTTTTTAATTCAAAAAACACACACAACGCACACTGCCATGTTTTTCACGATGCAGCCATAAGCACAGTAATAAACAGATGCTACAAACAATCACCACCCCCTTTTGAGTCATTTCACCAACCCCTTGATAATTGGGCGATCCCAGGGAATTACGCCACACGCGACCTGGCGTGTACCATGCTTTCGATCATGAAGATGAACAGCGCAATCCAGACCAGGACAAAGCCTGCGATCTTCGACTTTACAGATTCATGAAACACGAGCACGCCCACCAGAAATTGCAGGGTAGGGGCAATGTACTGCAGGATGCCTACCAGTGAGAGTGGAATTCGCTGGGTGGCAGCGGCAAACAGGATGAGCGGCACGATGGTCACCAGACCTGAACCCACCAACAGTAGATTGAGGTTCCATGACAGGTGTAAGAACAGGCCCTGCCCCTGGGTTTCAGCCAGACACAGATACGCGACCGCTGGGATAAACAAAATGCCGGTCTCCAGGACCAGACCGTCCATCGGAGGCAGCGGGGCCTTTTTCTTGACCAGGCCATAGCATCCAAAACTGAAGGCCAGTGTCAGGGCGATCCAGGGCAACTCTCCATACACGAACGTCAGATACAGGACACCCGCAGCAGCCAGGCCCACCGGCAGCCACTGCCAGGGACGCAGGCGTTCCCGCAGCAGCACCACACCCAGGGTCACGCTGACCAACGGGTTGATAAAGTACCCGAGACTGGTCTCCACAATGAACCCTGCGTTCACAGCCCACACATAGGTCAACCAGTTGACTGTCACCAGGCAGGCCGCAATCAAATAGGTCCCCAGGACACGCGGTTGTCTCACGGCCAGAGTCACGGTCTTCCATCGGCGCGTCACACCAAAGAAGACGACCAGAATCGCAAAAGACCAGGCAATGCGATGGCCCAGCAACTGCGGTGCAGGCACCACGCCCAGCCACTTCCAGTAGACAGCCAACAGGCCCCACATTGTATACGCTGCCACAGCACACCAAATTCCCTGAGTCATAGTGACGCCAATGCTCTTTCTCAAAATATATGGACCAATGAGCCTGTATCATAGCCGTTGACAAATGAGTATGAAACGAAAAACTCAGGCGTGATCTCACTGCAGTAAAAAACCACCTCGATTCGGGGAAACACCCTGATCCACGAAATCAATGGCATTTCTGAAAGGGATCGCATAGAATCCGAGGCACTTGTGTTTGAACCTATGATCTGGATCGGTTATTCAAAGACATCTGGAGCACAATGAACCATTATTTCAGTGTATTGGATCAAGCAGTACTCGCCGTGTATTTTGTATGTACCATGGGTATTGGTGTCTACTTCTGGCGAAGGAGCCAATCCACAGAAGGCTTTACTGCAGCGAGCCGTTCCCTGCCCGGGTGGGTGTGCGGTCTGTCCATCTTTGCCACCTATCTCAGCAGCATCAGTTTTCTGGCCCTGCCGGGCAAGGCCTTTGTGGCTGACTGGAATTCGTTTGTGTTCAGCCTGTCACTGCCTCTGGCCACCTGGATCGCGGTGCAGTGGTTTCTGCCGTATTACCGCAGGAGCGGCGAAGTATCCGCGTATGCCAATCTGGAACATCGATTTGGACCGTGGGCACGCACGTATGCGGGCACATTTTATCTGCTCACGCAAATCGCACGCATGGGCACCGTCATGTATCTCATGGCCCTGCCCCTGAATATCCTGCTGGGGTGGGACCTCACCACGGTCATCCTGATCACAGGCGCATCTGTCACGGCCTACGCCTTTGTGGGTGGACTCGTGGCTGTGATCTGGGCAGACGCACTCCAGGCCATGGTGCTGATTGTCGGGGCCGTGGTGTGTGTGATCGTGATGCTGGCAGGCCTGCCTGAAGGCCCGCAGCAGGTCTTTACCATTGCGGCCGAGCACCACAAGTTCAGCCTGGGCAGCTTCAGGCTATCAACCCTGGAATCCACGTTCTGGGTCGTGCTGATCTATGGCCTGTTCATCAATCTTCAGAACTTCGGCATTGATCAGAGCTATGTGCAGCGATATGTGGCATCCAGGTCCAACCGTGAGGCACGCAAGAGCGTGTGGCTCGGCGGTCTGATCTATGTGCCGGTATCTGCGTTGTTCTTCTTTATCGGCACCACGTTGTTTGCCTATTACCAGACGCATCCGGCAGACATGCGCGACGTCAAGACCATTGTGGCCAGACAGGCCCTGCAGCAGGAGGGTTTTTTCGAGACTGACCCATCCTACGAACAGGCCCTTGAGGACAAACAGGCCGTACTCACAGAGGCGGACATCGGCGACAAGGTCTTTCCTCACTTCATTGGTGCCAAACTGCCTCAGGGACTCACGGGTCTGTTGATCGCTGCGGTATTTGCAGCGGCCATGAGTACCGTATCCACAAGCCTGAACTCATCAGCCACACTCATCATGACGGATTTCTACCAGCGATACATGGTTCCGAAAGCCACGGAGAGACAGCGCATGCGAGTGCTGCACGGCGCCACTGTGGTATGGGGCATTCTGGGCACGGCGATTGCTCTGTGTTTCACACGGGTCGCCAGCGCCCTGGACACCTGGTGGATGCTGGCCAGCATCTTCAGCGGGGGCATTGTCGGCCTGTTCCTGCTGGGCATGATCTCAAAACAGGCGTCCAACGTCGGCGCTGCCGCAGGCGTATGCCTGGGTGCCCTGGTCATTTGCTGGATGGTCTTGTCACAACAGGCCTGGTGGCCCGCGTCCATGGCACATCTGAAAAATCCCATGCACAACTACATGACCATTGTGATCGGCACACTCACCATCCTGCTGACAGGCCTGGCCGTGACATGGGTTGCGGCGGTCTCCAAACTCCTTCAAGGAAGAGCCTCATGACGTCACAAACCTCTTCTCTAACCTGTCCCCTGCAGGGGATCATCCCCCCGCTTGTCACGCCCATGCGTGACAGAGACACCCTGGATGTGGAGGGCCTCCAACGACTCATTGAACACGTACTCGCAGGCGGTGTGCATGGTCTGTTTATCCTGGGGACCACAGGGGAAGCACCCAGCCTCAGCTACCGCGTCCGGCGTGAGCTGATCGAACGAGTATGTCACGAAGTCAAGGATCGCGTGCCAGTGCTCGTGGGTATCACAGATACCGCCTTTACAGAATCCGTCCATCTGGCCCAACATGCCGCCCGGGTCGGTGCCCAGGCCGTGGTGCTCGCGGCCCCCTACTACTTCCCGGCAGGCCAGCCCGAACTGGAAGAATATGTGCAGCACCTCCTGCCGGAACTGCCCCTGCCGCTGTTTCTCTACAACATGCCGGCCCTCACCAAAGTCGCCTTTGGCCTGGACACCATTGAACACCTCATGCAGCACGACAAGATCATCGGCCTCAAGGACAGCTCTGCCAACATGGTCTATTTCAAAGACGTCATTCATCTCATGCATCAGCGTAAGGATTGGACCCTGCTCATGGGCCCTGAAGAACTCCTGGCAGAATCCATCTGGGCCGGCGGACACGGCGGTGTCAGCGGGGGTGCCAATATATGGCCCAGCCTGTTCGTGGACATCTTTAACGCCGCCAAATGCGACGACCGAGAGGCCCTGGCACGCCTCCAGGAAAAGGCCTTTGTGCTGAAAAAACTCTACCAGATCGGACGTCACCCTTCGTCTTTGATCAAGGGCATCAAATGCGCCCTGTCCCTACTCAATCTGTGTAGTGATTTCATTGCCGAACCCTTTCACCACTTCAGAGAACCTGAACGCCAAAAGGTCAAAAAGGTGCTCGAGGAGACCGGATTACTGTGACTGGTATGCGTTAAAGCACATGGTGAGTCAATCCGAGAATTCCCAGGGGATAACTTGACTTACCACGACCATTATTCTATGATAGCAGGATCTGAAGGAGACCACATGAAAAAGGCATTTACTCTGATTGAGCTGCTGGTCGTGATCGCCATTATCTCTGTGTTAATGGGTATTTTGATGCCTGTCTTGGGCAGGGTCAAAAAACAGGCGCAGCAGTCCGTGTGTGCCAGTAATTTGCGTCAGATCGGCATTGGCGCAGCCTTGTACGCACAGGACAATGAATATGCCGTGCCCAGGGGGGCAGGCGGTGGCAATCAAAACATCTGGTTTCAGGTCTTTATGCCGTATATGGCCCAGGCCAAAGGCCTTTCCGATTATCGGGAAGTCAAGGTATTTCGATGCCCGTCCTATCCGGACAAGACACAGACCGTGTGCTATGTGATCAACGGCTGGGACTTCACCAGCCAGCGCGATCTTACGGGATTTGAAATCATCAATTATGACGGAAAATTCAAACTCACCGGCTACAAACGTCTCAGTGAAACAATCTATCTGGCAGACAACGAAGACGGTGTGTGGCGTGAGATCGTCACGTCAATCACCAGCGCCGGCCTGAACAAATGCGACGTGTGGCACCCCACTCACATGCCCACATCAACCTCCATCTCTGCTTCCACCAACCAGAGCAGACGCGTGGCCCAGGCCAGGCATCGCAACGGATGCAACGTCCTGTTCACGGATTGGCACGTTGAATGGATGGCAGCAGAAGACATGACCATTGATATGTGGCGGTTTTACAGGCAATAGGTACACTGAATGTTTGTATTGTTCTCTATGGCCGTGGCACTGGGATTACTGGTGATCCTGATGCACAGAAAGGTCCGCCTCGGACGGGCCATCATCGTTTCAGCGGTCGCCTTTGGCATGCTTCTGCGCGTCACACCCACTGCCATCTGGCAGACTCTTGTGAGCGAATGGCACAACAAACCACTCACGCAGAGAACGGTCTATCTCTGGGTGTCTCTGACAGCCCTGGTCATGCTGGTGAATGTCTTGGGGATCGCCATGAAGCAGACTGGCGTGTCGGATCGTCTGGCACCGGCACTGCAGCGG
>JAIPFM010000114.1 GCA_021736645.1 Phycisphaerae bacterium
TGGCAGCCACCCGGGTGATCTCAGCCGCTTCGGCATAGCCTGTGTGATCCTTCCAAAGCCACACATGGGCGTTGAGATTTTTCTTGAAGGCCTTTTTCATGGCCAGGGGGATGCCATGGGCATCCACCGGGATGGGCGTTGACCCTGTGGTGTCCACACCAATGCCAATGATCTTCTTTGGATCGAACGTCTTCTTGGCCTTCTTGGCTGCCTTGACGGCACCCTTGATGGTGACTTCGATGCCCTTGAGATAATCGGCTGGATTTTGACGTGCCAGGTTGTGGTTCTTCTTGTCCAGCATGATGCCCAGGTCGCCGGTTTCATAGGGGTACACCGAGGTCCCCAACTCTTTGCCGTTCGTGGTGTCCACCAGGACACAACGAACGGAATTGGTTCCGTAATCCAAACCTAGTGTATAAGCCATAAGTGTCGCTCCAAATGATTAGCCACGGAAGTACAGGTAAGCAGCAATGATCGCAGCCATGACACCCGCAGACATGATGACGTCGATGGCGCTCCAACTCGAACGGGATTCGGCCTTGTGTTCCGCTGTGACTGTCCCATAGGTCAGGCCGCTGATCTTGTCATAGTCCGGTTCCTTGGTCATGTAACTGACCGCATAGAAGACAATGGTACAGACGATCAAGATCAGGATCGAGTAGTACTGGAAGAACATGTTGTTCAGGATCCAGAAGAACGACCCTTCAGTATAGGCGTAGCCCTTGAGTGTGACAGGTGTGTCAATGGCCAGACGGAACAGGCCCATGATGAAACCTGTAATCAGGGTTGCCAGACATCCGGGGCCATTGAGGCGTTTGGCAAAGACCCCAAAGAAGAACACCACGAAGATGGGCGGTGCCAGGTAGGCCTGAATGCCCTGGAGATAGTCATAAAGACCGCGGCTGTTTCGAATCACCGGAAGCCACATAAATCCAATGATCACCATGACAGTGGTGGCCACGCGGCCAATCCAGACCAGCCGACTCTGGTCCACGCCTTTGCGCAGGCGTGAATAAAAGTCCATGGTAAACAGGGTGGCTGAGGCATTGAATACGCCGGCCAGCGAACTCATCAGCGCGGCCAGCAGACCGGCCACGACGATGCCGCGTATACCGGCAGGCAGCACCGTTTTTACCAGTAGAGGAAACGCGGCCTGAGCATTGCCGCGAATGATTTCTCCAGTGGCTGGATCAATGAGCTCCTGTTGGAGCGCAGCGAGCTTTCCAGAGGCGGCCAGGGCAAAACAGATCATGCCCGGGATGATGAAAATAAACACAGGCAGCAACTTCAGCCAGGATGCAAAAATACAGCCGCGGCGTGCCTGCTGCTCATTGGGTGCACCCAGCATGCGCTGGACAATATACTGATCCGTACACCAGTACCACAGTCCGATGACCGGGGCACAGAAGATCATGGAGAGCCAGGGGTAGTGAGTGTTGAAATACCAGGCTTCCTTGGTGATGGTGACACCGTCCGCGGCAAATTCACGCACAGGCAGCCAGGTGCCCTCTGCGCCGGCCCGGACAATAGGCTTCCACAGGTTGAACATGTCACTGTCGAGCGCGGCCCGCAATTCTGACCACCCGCCCAAGGCCTTCAAGCCGTAGAACGTGACAAGGGCAGAGCCCAGGACCAGAATGAATGTCTGCAGCGCTTCGGTGTAGGCCACCGCTCTCAGCCCGCCCAGGGTCGTGTAAATCCCCGTCAAGACCAGGACCAGAATGGAGCCGCACCAGAAACTGTCCAGGCCCATGAAATTGAGCTCGGGCAGCAGCACGCTGAAGACGATGCCCCCGGCAAAAATTCCCACCGCAATCTTGGTCAAAACATAGGCAAACAGCGAGATGAGCGAGAGAATGGTACGTGCCGCAGGCGTGAATCGTCTTTCCAGAAATTCCGGCATGGTGAAGATCTTGGATCGCATATAGAAAGGTGCCAGCACCCAGCCCAGAATGAGCAGGCACCAGGCGTGCAGCTCGTAATGGGCCATGGCCACGCCATCGGTGGCCCCTGAACCGGCCAGTCCGACCAGATGCTCTGAGCCGATGTTGGAGGCAAAAATCGACGCGCCAATGACAAACCAGCCCAGGTTACGTCCTGCCAGAAAATAGTCGTCTGCCGTGTCTTTGTTCTTTCTGATGACCCACCAGGCCAGACCTGCAAGAAGACCGAAGTAGCCGGCAATAATGACCCAATCCAGTGTTTCCATTCTGATGCCTTTCAATAGCCTTGATATTGACTGTTATTTCTAGGATGCATGAATTACCGTACAGAAAATTTATGAATGGTGCTGGTCTTGTAGACTTCGCCGGGGCGCAGTACCGTGGTGGGCCAATCCGACTTGTTCGGAGAATCGGGATTGTGCTGAGTTTCCAGACAGAGGGCATAGTGAAGGCCATAGACCTTGCCGCCCTTGCCTGTGATCGTGCCATCCAGGAAGTTGCCTGCATAGAACTGGATGGAAGGTTCTGTCGTGTGAATCGTCATCACGCGGCCTGTGGTGGGTTCATACACCTCTGCCGCCAGAGACATTTCATTGCCGTCCTTGTTCAATACCCAGTTGTGGTCATAGCCTGGACCATAGCCGATCTGGATATCATTGGCATCGATGTCCTTGCCAATGGCCTTGGGTGTGGTGAAATCAAAGGGCGTGCCTGTCACAGGGGCCAGTTCACCCGTGGGGATCAAGCCTGCATCCACTGGGGTGGTGTTGTCACCATTGATCATGAGTTCGTGATCCAGGATGTCACGTGCTGCACCTGTGAAGTTGTAATAATTATGATTGGTCAGGTTCACAATGGTGGGCTTGTCCGTGGTGGCCTGGTAGTCAATCCGAAGTTCATTATCCTCGGTGAGGCTGTAGGTGACCGTGGCTTTCAATGTGCCGGGATATCCCTCTTCTCCGTCAGGGCTGGTGTAGGTCAGTATCAGGGAGACCTCTTTGTCTCCCTTCACAGGTTCTGCGGTCCAGATCTTTTGATCAAATCCTACAATGCCCCCGTGCAGGTGATTGTCATTGTTGTTGGTAGCCAGCGTATACTCTGTGCCGTCAATACTGAACTTGCCCTTGGCAATACGGTTCCCATATCGGCCGATCAGGGCGCCAAAGTAAGGGCTGGTGTCGTGGGAGAGATACCCTTCCAGGGAATCGTGGCCCAGGAGAATATCGCCCGGTTTGCCATTGCGATCCGGGACCTTCAAAGAGACGCACGTACCGCCCCAGGTGATGATCCGGCATTCAAGGCCATTGGTGTTTGTCAGGGTATACAGATCGACCTGTTCTCCGGCCGGTGTCTTTCCGAAATCAGATTTGGTGACGTCCATTTTGCTGTTGCCTTTCTTTTCCGTGGTACATGATCCGAGTGTGACTGCAATCAAGACCAGGGCCACATACAAGTGCCGCGATTTATTCTTAACCATAATTTTGTCTCCCTACACAGGTGTTATGAGGTGTAAAAAAGGTTTCAGGTACAAATAGTGATATCCCTATGAGACGTGCCATTATTAATCGAAAACCACCCACAGAGTCTCTTATCCTATTTAACAGAAAAATTCTACCTTACGTATCGAAATCCTGAGTCTGCGCGGGCGTTGAGCCTATTGCATTCCTGGGGGAGTGTCAAGCGATTTTTAAGAGGGTTTTCGTCTCGTGTATCAGGCTTGATAACGCGGTTTTCGGGAGGGTGCAGTCCTGACAGGGCGACACAAACGCGGCAATATAAAATGACCAGGGATCACTTTTGTTGGGCGGTCCCTGGTCATGTCAAAATCCAGCAGGATATCTTTTTTACATGTCTATTTGCTGATGCCTGAGACTGCCTTCTTTGGCTTTTTGCAGGCCTTGACTTCAGTGGCGGGAGTTTTGCGTCTCTTGCGGCGATTGATCGTTCGCTGTGCGACATAGTTTTCCGGATTGGCGCAGGCCCTTTCCAGGGCTTCAGTGGGTGTGGAGGCAAACGCATCTGCGCCGATTTCTTCCCACAGACCTTCGGCCCTGGCAAACAATCCACCGGACACCATGATTCGCATGTCGGGCCAGGCATTGACTGCCTTGATGGTGTCAATCATCAGGCGGACAGAGGGTGCCTGCTGGGGTGTGGACCCGAAAATGACTAGGAGGTCTGGACCGTAATCGTTAATGAAGGCATAGATATCGTCGTTGGATAATCCCCCGCCCAGAAACCGAACCTCCCAACCATCGCTTTCGAACAGATCTGCAATCATTTGAGATCCAAGTTCCTGCAACTCCTCTTGAGCACAGCAGATGGTGACTTTCTTGTCCTTGTTTTCTCGTTTGGGCAGTTTGTTTTGCAGTTGATCCACAATCGTACGGTTGATACGTGTGGCCAGGTGTTCCTGTGTGGGCGTGATTCGGTCTTCTCTGCTCAGCTTTTCAATTTCAACCATAATGGGCCAGATCACATGAAGGTACACTGAATTGGCAGGCACACCACTCTGCATGACTTCTTCAATGACTCTGCGGCAGGCGTAACGATCACCAAGAAGTAGGTGCTTCAGATATTTCGCCAGTGTTTGTTCTTTAATCATGATCTAACTCCTTTATGGTCTTGACTTGAAAGTGACATTGCGTTTGCAACTGAGTTTTGTTTGTTTTTGATAAAATGGGCAATATTCATGTACAGTGTTATCGGGAAGGGCTTTTTAAAATCATGAGTCAAAATAGGTAAAATAGAATAACTAAGAAGAATAAAATGAATCTGCAATGATAACAAAGCAAGCTTTTGCGGGGTGTCCTCAATAAAGCTGCCATACAGTCAAGGTTTATCGGGCTCACACAGATCCGGCTTTTGTGGACCAATTCCACGCAAGTAGTTGCTTTTGTGTGTACGTTTCTCTACAATCAGGCCCAAATAGCGATCAGCCCAGGAAAATGATGACAAAGGAGATAGGTCATGCTGATGGCAATCGGAGCCAGGACGCTCCAATTCTTCGAGGATACAGGACAGTTTGCCCGGTTTGGCTCACAGGCATTGGGGTGTTCCGTGAGATGCCTGTTCCGCTCCCATGCCTATGGTTTGGTTTCCACACAGATCAACGCCATTGGCGTGCGCAGTGTTCCGGTCATTATGATCACCGGGGCATTTGTGGGAATGACACTGGCCATTCAGGCCTATGACCAGCTTGCCAGTATGGGCATGGAGGAACATCTGGGGGTACTGATCAATCTTTCTGTGGTCAAGGAATTGGGCCCCGTACTGGCTGCTGTCATGCTGGCAGGTCGAATCGGTGGGGCCTTGACGGCTGAACTGGGCACCATGAACGTGACCGAACAGATCGACGCCATACGCAGCATGGGGACTGATCCGGTGCGTTATCTTGTGGTACCACGCGTGATGGCGTGCCTGTTGTTGACGCCGGTGCTCATTATTTATGCAGATCTACTCGGCGTATTGGGTGGAGCCATGGTCAGTTTTGCGCATCTGGGCATCAATGGTCGGGCATACTGGGATTTTAGTGCGCATGGTGTGGCCATGTGGGATCTGGGCATTGGCGTGATCAAGGGCTTCTTTTTTGGCGGCGCCATTGCCACAGTGAGTTGTTATAAAGGATTCACCTGCAAGGAAGGGGCTCACGGCGTGGGCCAGGCCTGTACTGAGGCGTTTGTGTTGAGTTTTATATCGATCCTGGTCTTGGACTTTGGGCTGGCTGTGGCTGCAAAAGCGATCTATCAGAGTTTCTGGCCGATCAGAAGCATTGTGGGATAGGGAGTAAGATGATAAGCCAATCAGAATCCAAATCTTCTCAAGAGACACCTGTGCTGGAAATCAAAGGCCTGGTCAAAAAATTTGGGCAGCGCACAGTGCTCAAAAATATTTCACTGTGTTTTGCCAAGGGTAAGACCACTGCGATCATTGGGCCAAGTGGCTGCGGCAAGACCGTGTTGATCAAGCACCTCATATGCTTGTTGAGGCCCTCCACAGGAGAAGTCCTGTTCAAGGGGCAGCGCATTGATGAATTGGATGAGTCCGCATTGGCACCCATTCGCACGCGCATTGGATTTCTGTTCCAAGCGGGTGCTCTCTTTGACAGCTTGACTGTGAGAGAAAACATCCTCTTTCCTGTGAGGCAGCATCAGAAGGGTCCGGCGTTTAAAGACGCCGATGATCTGGTGCGCAACAAGCTGACCATGGTGGGGCTGGACGGATTTCAAGACTACTACCCAGCCAACCTGTCAGGCGGCCAGCAAAAACGCGTGGCCCTGGCCCGGGCCATTGCCCTGGACCCTGAAGTGATTCTGTACGATGAACCCACCACAGGCCTGGACCCCATCCGATCCGACATCATCAATGAACTGATCTTAAAGCTTCAAAGGGAACTCGCTGTGACATCCGTGGTGGTGACCCATGACATGAAGAGTGCTTACAAGATCGCTGACCGCATCATCATGCTTCATGACGGCAACGTCATTGTTGATGGAGATGCGGACCATGTTAAAAATCACACGCATCCCATTGTTCAGCAATTCATCCACGGCCGTCTCAGCGAGGAGGATCTGGCCTCGTTAAATGTTTCTTCTTTTTGAGAACCCATTTTTTGTTTTGTAAGAAACAGTCCGTGTGCCATCCTTTTTTGTGCTGAGAAGCGGGTTGCGTATTTCCAGATACGGGCACATCTTCTCGGTTGTGATAAGGGGTTTCATCGCAATCGGAGGTGTTTCCCTGGTTTATCAGGTGTATCTCAAAAAAAACATTGCTATTTCAAGGCGACCTCTGTCTAATACCCGCTTTATTTATACAGACCGAAACACCGAAAATAGCAGGGCTAACACCGGATCAGGCCATAGACACGAGTGTTCTGGCCATTGCAGCAGGGGGGGGGATTGCCGGGCTATTGAAGGTGAAGAAAGTTGATGTTGGGGCATTGATTGCCACAATTCCATGCTTTATTTGCCGAGAGAGGCAGGCGAAATCATGAAGTTAAAAAAAGTACTCTCACCGGAAACCGTTTGGGTGGATTTGAAGTCTGATTCGAAGCAGGGCATCATTGAAGAAATGGTGGATCGTCTTTTTTTGGCCGGGAAAATTGAGAACCGCGATACCATATTGCAGGTGGTACTTGACCGCGAAGCCAAAATGTCGACTGGCATGGAAAACGGCGTGGCCATCCCTCATGGCAAGTCCGATGCTGTGGAGTCGCTTGTGGCGGCTGTGGGACTCAACAAGGCCGGTGTGGACTTCAACGCCATGGACGGACGGCCCTGCACGATTTTTATCATGACTGTTTCGCCCGCAAAACGGGCGGGCCCGCACATCCAGTTCTTGGCTGAAGTCAGCCGTCTTATCAGTCAGCCAGCCAAACGTGAACAGTTGCTGGCTGCCAGGACCCACCTTGATATTTACACCATTCTGACTGGGAAATAGACTATCATGCAGCAGGAAGCCGCCCATACCGTTACTCAGGTTGCGCAACAAGCAGGCGAGGCCGTAGCCCATGCAGCGGCTTCTTCGGGACATAGTATCACCCATATGATGATGCAGCTGGTCCTGCAATTGGCCGTGATCATTGTGTGTGCCAAGGTCGGGGGCTATCTGTTCCAGCGCTTCCTGAACATGCCTTCCGTGCTGGGTGAACTGGCTTCCGGAATGCTCATCGGCCCCTATGCACTGGGCGGTCTGATAGACATTCCAAACATTGGAATCCTCTTTGTGGAAAGCCATAGCTTTGCTGTCACGCCGGAACTCTATGGTATTGCCACGCTTGCTTCCATTATCCTGCTGTTTCTCGCGGGACTCGAAACGGACCTCGCGGCCTTTCTTCGCTATTCGGTGGTGGGATCGTTCGTGGGCATGGGCGGGCTTTTGGCTGCCTTTGTGATGGGCGATCTCTGTGCTGTACTCTGGCCGGGCAATGGCATCGATTCCTTCATGGACCCGGCCGCGCTCTTCCTGGGCGTCATCTCTGTCGCGACATCAGTGGGTATCACCGCCCGAATTCTGGCGGAAAAACGAAAGATGGCTTCGCCCGAGGGTGTCACCATTCTCGCTGGTGCCGTGTTCGATGATGTGTTCGGCATTATTACGCTGGCCATTGTGATGGGCATGGCCAAGGTGAGCATGGGTAAAGGGGTGGCCTGGGGACCGATCTGCATCATTGCCGTGAAGGCCATTGGCTTCTTTGTGGTGGTGACTGCACTGGGTCTCATTTTTTCCCGTAAGATTACAGCATTGATCAAACGGTTCAAGTCCAAGGAAATCATTGTGGCCCTTTGTTTTGGCCTGGCGCTGCTGCTCGCCAGCCTTGCAGAGATGGCAGGCCTGGCCATGATTATTGGTGCCTATATCATGGGGCTTGCCCTGTCCCGTACAGACCTCGCTCATGAAATTGAGCACCATCTGGAAGGGGTCTACAATATTCTGGTGCCGATCTTTTTCTGCGTCATGGGCATGATGGTCGATTTTGGTGCCATGAAGCCTGTGTTGATCTTTGGATCGGTGTACTCCCTGCTCGCCGTGTTCTCCAAGGTCGTGGGCTGCGGGATTCCTGCCTGGCTGATGAAGTTTAACCTGCGAGGCTCCCTGCGTATCGGCCTGGGGATGCTGCCGCGCGGTGAAGTGGCCCTCATTGTGGCTGGGATCGGTCTGGCCGGCGGCATCATCGATCAGGGTATCTTCGGTGTGGCCATTATGATGACAGTGGTCACCACCATGCTTGCGCCGCCTTTGCTTGTCAAATCCTTTGAGGGGGGGTCCGGCCTTCGCAAAGAAATGGAAGGCAGCAGCACGAACATAGAATCGATCGAGCTCGAATTCCCGTCACGTGACATTACAGAGTTTCTGCTCAACCGCTTTGTCAACGCGCTGCAGCAAGAAGAATTCTTCGTACACCATTTACATACCGATCAGCCCACCTTCCACGTACTCAAAGACGACATCGATTTCACGCTGATCGAAGAAGGCAACAAGCTGATCATCAATGTCCCCTCAGTCAACCAGCACGTGGCACGCATGATCCTGCTTGAAGAACTGCTCTCTCTCTCCGACCTGCTCGAATCCACCAAACAGATGAAGTCTGTGGACGAAATGGGTTCTGACCTCATGAGCGGCCTCTTTGCCTGAACCGGTGTGCAACAGATACGAGCACGCCGCGGTGAAAACGCCGTGCATGGGCAGTAGCTTGCCTTCTTACTTTCCTCCCGCTCAACACGCGCGTCCATACAAAGCCGCCACACATTCGTCCGGTCTTTCAATTGACTCCACCAGGGCCCAGGCCTGATCGCCGTATGAGAAGTGCCACCATTCCACAGGATTCCTGTGGAAGCCGCTCTGCTGCATCACGCCATTTAAGATCAGCCTGTTTGTATGGAAAGTGACGTTTCTGTTTTTGAAGTAACTCGGATACGCCTTGTCTGTGAGGTCGTCAATCTCAGTGCCCATGGCCACAGGTTGCCCCTGATCGTTCATGAGTGTGACATCCACGGCCGCACCCGTGGCATGGGGCGGCGGGGCAGCGGGGTCGTGATTGGGGGCTGCCCAGAATTGCATGACCCTTGTACGGATCTCTGTTTGTCCCTCTGGGCCCAGCTCATCAAAGGCCAATTGCTCTAAATCACGGGCCAGTCGATTGCATTCGTGTTGAATCATGTAGGCCTGTACTGTCAATGGCCTGAACGCATCAAACACGAAGATCCTGAATCCAGGCTGCATCTGTTCCAACCGCTCTTGGGCCTGGCACAACCGATTGGCCACAGAGGCTCGCACCTGCCAGGGTGACAATGCCCCATAGGGAGCCCCAGCCTGGACATAGGGGTGAGGATCAGCCAGCATCAGTATCTCGGCAATGGGAACGAGCGGCTCTCCACATTCTGCAATGGGCAGTTGGCTCCTCACAGTTCGAACCGCGTTGACGTTAATGCCCTGCTCAAGAAATGCCTCGGCCTGTTTATGACCAGAGCGGACAAAGGCGCCTTGCAGGTCTGTTAATGTCATTGTTTGCATGCGCCTGGTAATAGTCCTAAAGGGGCAGGGTGTCAACTGGCAAAGAGTCGTGGGAGTGTGCTCACCCCTCTGACAATAGACTCGGAACCCTGTACCCTGTGAACTTGGACCCGGCCTGGCCCCCTGGGTGATGGATGATGCCTCTCAGGCTCTCGTTGTCCTTGGAAAACGTGATTTCAATCCGGCCATTGACCTCGCGACCGGATTGCGTTTCAGTGTAGTGCCCGCTGACTTCCAGGTCCTCCATGGTTCCAGTAAATGTCAGTATGGTATTACGCTCACCGAAGGTGGCGGGCTCGCCATTCACAAACAGTTTTGGTCCCTCGGCTTTGAAATCGTTTCCCTGTGTGGAGATGGTCATCTCCCAGATGATTTCATAACGGCTCTCCATGGTAATATGCCAGATGCCATCTGGAGAGGAGGGTTGTGTTTCGATCGGTGGCGCAGGTTCTGGAACGGGAGGTTCTTCTTCGACGAGGGGCGTGGGAGCAGGAATTGGGAGTTCTTCTTCGACGAGGGGCGTGGGAGCAGGAATTGGGAGTTCTTTTTCGATGGGGGGTGTAGGAGCAGGCGTCTGCGGCACAATCACTGTATCGATTGCGCCCCTGGTCTGAGGCGTTGCGTTTGCTGCA
This sequence comes from Phycisphaerae bacterium, assembly GCA_021736645.1. GTDB lineage: Bacteria > Planctomycetota > Phycisphaerae > Sedimentisphaerales > Anaerobacaceae > JAIPFM01. The sequence continues at coordinate 10,589 of JAIPFM010000114.1, forward strand.
GTGAGTGTCAATGGAGACATGTACAGATACATAGAAATTGAGAGGCATGCGGCCCCACACATGCCAGAGGCAATTCTTGCTTTGAGGCCTGTGGCCTCTGCAATGCTCATGCCTCCCCATTTTACACCGCCTGTAAAGGCTATGAGCAGCAATACGGCACCCACAAGCGATAGGACAACATCTGGGCTTATGGTCATCCTTTGTCTCCTTATACGCAGAATCCCTACAGAGTCTGTCAACAGGAAATATCGGGCGAAAGTCGCCGCGACCTTGATAAGTATCTGCAAAAAATGGGGTGAAAGTATGCGTGGGGCCCGGATTCCCGTTGTGCGTACAATTGTGAACGTGATATGATGCCCTGAAATGGATGGTTCGGGGGGATGGCAAAGGGACAATGATATGGCGATCATGAGATATGTGGGGCTGATTATCTGGGTGTGCATGCTTTCAGGTCTGGCACAGGCAGAGCTGCCGTGGGAGCAATACCGTGGCAAGGCGGGCCCCAGTGGGTGGCGATGCCATGTCATCCAACCCGATCCGAAGGACGACGGTCCGGATGGGATCAACCTGCATGACTGGGATGGGGATGGCGACCTGGATATGTTCGTCAATGCCGAAGAGGGGCATTACAGTCGCCTGTATTTCAATCCGGGCTCCGGGTCCGTACGCGGTGTGTGGTCAGAGTACATCCAATTCGACCACGGACAGTGCGAAGATTCAGGCATGGGAGATCTTGACCAGGATGGTGACATGGATTACATCGCCAATGGGGGGTGGGTCTATTTCAATCCCGGGACAGCCCATGTGCGCGACAAGTCGCAATGGATCAAGATGACACTCTTTGACCAGGAGCGTCGCGTACCCACAGTGGCGGATGTGGATGGCGATGGATTGAATGATCTGATTGTGGGGGCCCAGGCGTGGTATAAGCAACCCGCAGAAGGTAAACATGATGCTTCGAACTGGGTGAAGTATACCATTGGAAAAAACAGATGGCCCATGAACTGTATCATGGTGGATGTGGACAAAGACGGTGACACGGATATGGTGGTGCCGGACCGGGGCGTAGAGGTCTGCTGGTACGTGAATCCAGGCCAACGTCTGGTCACCGGCCTGTGGCAGAGGAAAACACTTCATGCCCACACGGAGCCCATGTTCATGGCCGTGGCTGACGTCAACGGTGACAGGATTGACGATTTCGTGATCACAGGCGGCAGCCTGGGGGATCTGGCCCAAAAACTGATCGTGCTCCTGCGCACCAATCAAAGCGGTCACCCCACCTTCAAAGAGGTGCTCATCGATCAACCGGGCGGCAGCTTCCCCAAGGGTGTGGCTGTGCTGGACCTGGACGGCGACTCAAGAAAGAAAGAGATCCTGGTCATTCCGAAGCAGGGGGACATCTGGACTGCGACCTATACCGGCGACGCCATGCAGGCAAAGAACTGGAAGGCAGCCGCGCTGACCATGCCCGGTGCAGATACGAGGAAGAAAATGGACAATGCCTGGCTGGGTGACCTGGATGCAGATGGTGACCTGGATATTGTCACCACAGAAGAAAATGGCGGCTGGGGTGTCATCTGGTTTGAGAATCCCGCCAAGAAAAATATATAAGGACAGGACTTTTGAAAAAGCCCTGTCGTATACAGTTTTCAGTGTTCAGTTTTCAGAAGAACGCGTTTTCTACACTGAAAACTGCCTACTGAAAACTGAACACTTGGACTTTGCACAAGTCCAGTAAGGAGTACAAGACATGCGTTATCATCTGACTGTGCTGGCTGGTTTGATCTGTGCATTTGGCACCCTGGTCTGTGCCAGTTCACAGCGTCCCAACATTGTGTTTATCCTGGCCGATGATCTGGGCCTTATGGATTTGGGTGTGGAGGGGAGTACTTTTTACGAGACGCCCAATATAGACAGGCTGGCAAAATCAGGCATGCGATTCACACAGGGGTATGCCACGTGCCAGGTGTGCAGCCCTTCGCGTGCCAGTATCATGACTGGAAAGTACCCTGCACGCACAGGCATCACGTCCTGGATTGGTGATGCGCAGGGGAGTGACTGGAAGAGAAACACCAAACTCCTGCCTGCCGTGTATCAGTGGCAGCTGGATCACAAAGAGACCACTCTGGCCGAGACCTTTCGAGATGCGGGCTACCGAACCTTCTTCGCAGGCAAGTGGCATCTGGGACCTGAAGGCTCGTGGCCTGAGGATCACGGATTTGAGATCAACAAGGGCGGCTGGGACAAGGGCAGCCCGGCAGGCGGCTATTTTTCACCGTACAAGAATCCTCGCCTGGAGGATGGACCGGCCGGTGAATCCTTGCCCCTGCGCCTGGGCCGGGAGACTGCTCATTTCATTGAGGCAAACAAGGAAAAACCATTCCTGGCCTATCTGTCATTTTACTCCGTGCACGGCCCCATTCAGACGACCCAGGAAAAATGGGCCAAGTATCAGCGCAAGGCTGCCGTGAATCCGCATCAGGGCCCACGTTTTAAGGTGGACCGGTATTTGCCCGTGCGACAGGTCCAGGATTGTCCCATCTACGCAGGCATGATCGAGGCCATGGATGAGGCTGTGGGCATGGTGATGGACAAACTCGAGGCATTGAATCTGACGGATAACACGATTGTCTGCTTCACCTCGGACAATGGAGGGGTGTCATCCGGGGACGCCTTTTCCAGCAGCATGCTGCCTCTGCGCGGCGGCAAGGGCAGGCAGTGGGAGGGGGGGATTCGCGAACCCTTTTATATCAGGGTCCCTGGCATGACACGCCCTGAGTCCACATGTAATGTGCCGGTCATTGGTACGGACTTCTATCCCACGCTTCTGGAACTGGCCGGCCTGCCGCTCAATCCGAAACAACACGCGGATGGCGTCAGCCTGGTGCCCCTTCTCAAACAGGGCAAAATAAAAGATCGCGATCTGTTCTGGCATTACCCGCACTACGGCAATCAGGGCGGTGAACCCTCCAGCATTATTCGCTCGGGACCGTGGAAACTCATCCATTACTGGGAGGACGGACGCGACGAACTTTATGATGTGCCCAATGATGTGGGTGAGCAGCACGATCTCGCGGCCGAGTATCCGGACAGACGTGCTGCACTGCGCAAACGACTGGATGCCTGGCTGGAAGACATCCAGGCCAATCTGCCTATGCTCAATCCGCACTATGACGCGCCACTGGCAGAACGTCAAATGGACAATATGCGCACAAAGACGCTCCGGAATCTGGAGACCCAGCATGCCAACTACGTGCGTCCAGACTGGAAACCCAACAAGACCTGGTGGGACAGTCAGCCTGTCACACGCGATTAGCCGGCATGGGACTGGGCGTCCCAATATTGTGTAGGCTTTGTGGAGACCATGGTTTGAATCTTTTGAGTGAAGTGCTGAAACACGATGTATTTCCCGCATTGGGGTGTACTGAGCCGATTGCCGTGGCCTATGCTGCGAGTATGGCGGGCAGAGAGGTGGGCGGCGAACTGACTGAGATCCGGATTGACCTCGATCCGGGCGTGTACAAGAACGGGTTTGCCGTGACCATTCCCAATACAGCCGGTGAACGGGGGAACCTGATTGCCGGTGTGCTGGGGGCCCTGATTCAACGTCCCGACCTGAAGATGGAGGTCATGAGCGGTGTGACGGACGATCTTCTCAGTCGAGCCAAGACCTTGATTCAGTCAGGCAAGGCTCAATTGAGTTGTGACAGGACGAAGCGGTCCCTGTTCATTGATGTGACAGTCACCACGGATCAGGGCACGGCCAGGGCCGTGGTGGAGGGCACGCATAAAAATCTGGTGAGATTGGAATGCAATGGCCGCGACGTGTTTCAATCAGACGGTGTGTCGGACTCGGGTCTTGACAACGAATTCAGGGACGTGTTGAAACGGATGAGCATCTCATCGCTTGTGGATGAGGTCGAACACATGGATCCCACAGATCATGCCACCATCGAGCAGGGCATACATATGAATCTGCGTGTGTGTCAGGAGGGGTATGCCTTGAACCGGGTGGGGCAGTCCATCTCAGAACTGGTGGCCAGACATCAGAGGGAAGACAGCATTGTCTCGTCCTGCGAGATCATGACATCCTGTGCCGTGGACGCGAGGATGGCCGGGCTCAACCTGCCTGTGATGTCCAGCGGAGGCAGCGGCAATCAAGGCATCGTCGCCATTCTGGTGCCGACTCTGGTGGGTCGTCATCACGGGCTGGAAGACGACGTGATCATTCGCAGTATTGCCCTGTCTCATTTAATGAACAGCTACATCAAGTGTTTCACCGGGGATCTGTCTCCTCTGTGCGGGTGTGCCATTTCTGCGGGCGTGGGCGCTGCTGTGGCCCTGGTGTACCAGCAGGCAGGCAAGGACCTGGGCAAGATGACACTGGCCACAAACAACCTCATCAGTGACCTGGGCGGCATGCTGTGCGATGGGGCCAAGGAGGGCTGTTCACTCAAGGTGGCCAGTTCCACCAACTCGGCCATCCGTGCGGCCCACATGGCACTCAACAACCGCGGCATCACCCAGCTTCAGGGCTTTGTGGGCACCACGGCAGAGGATACGATTCGCAATCTCAGTCAGATCGGTGTGATCGGTATGTCCCTGGCCAATCATGAGATGCTCAATATCATGATAGACAAGGCGTCCGGTACAGGGTGACATTGCCTGTTGGCCGCCAAAGGAGAATAGGATGTTCCAAGAGAAAATCGGTATCAGCGTGTTTTTGCTAGGGCTGGGGTTGACGTCGTCCGTGCTTGCGGTTGAAAAAGGGTACCGCATCCCGGTGATCGATCTCTCTCAGGAGACTCAACGTCAGGTGATCGTGGACAAACAGCCGGGACAGTACCTGGGCCATCCCACCACCGTACTCCTGGAGGACAACACCACCATGATCTGCGTGTATCCTGAAGGGCACGGCAAGGGGGCCATAGTCATGAAACGCAGCAGGGACGCAGGCAAGACCTGGTCTGGTCGATTGCCCGTGCCTGACACCTGGAAAACCTCCCTGGAGGTGCCCACGATTCATCGCGTGGTCGATGCCCAGGGCACAAAGCGGCTGATCCTGTGGTCCGGTCTGTATCCTGCGAGATTGGCCGTGAGTGAAGATGACGGCCTGACCTGGAGTGAGTTGAAGCCGGCAGGGGACTGGGGCGGCATTGTGGTCATGGGCTTCGTGGAACCCTTGAAAACCAAGGGACATTACCTGGCCATGTTTCATGATGATGGAAGATTTTTTCAGTCCAAGCCCAGGCCTGGGGCAGGATTTACCCTGGTCAAGACGTTCAGCCGCGACGGCGGATTGACGTGGACCGTGCCTGAGTCCGTGTGGCACGGCACGGACATTCACCTGTGCGAGCCCGGGTGTATCCGTTCTCCTGATGGGCGTCAACTGGCCGTGTTGCTGAGAGAAAACAGTCGGCGTCGCAATTCTCACGTGATTTTTTCAGAAGATGAGGGCAGGACCTGGACGGTTCCCAGGGAGTTGCCGGGTGCCCTGACAGGGGATCGGCATACGGGCAAGTATGCGCCGGATGGCCGCCTGTTTATTTCCTTTCGTGATACCACACTGGACTCACCCACGCAGGGCGATTGGGTGGGGTGGGTCGGCACGTATGACGACATTGTCCAGGGTCGGGAAGGACAGTATCGTGTCCGCCTCATGGACAACAAACATGCCTGGGATTGCGCGTATCCCGGGGTTGAGGTCCTGCCGGACGGGACATTTGTTACAACGACTTACGGCCACTGGATTCAGGATGAAAGCCCCTTTGTTGTGAGCGTTCGCTTTCGACTGGAGGAACTGGATGCCAGGGCCTTGAAGCAGGATGCCCCATAGCTTTCCGTGCCGCCCTGTCATGCTTTGGGACGGTTATCGCCTATCAAGATCTCTTTGCGCGCTGCAGATCGCTATTTTTGAAAATACTTGTAAGAAATTGCAGATCTTCACGTATAATAGGATTCTGACTGCCGAAGAAGTACGCACGCTTTATAAAGGGCCCAACGTGATAGTGTCCTGCACGAACAATTCGAGGGTGTGTTGAAATAATGCCTGGAATTTGAGAGGTTTAGCGCATGACTGCCCGAATGAGACACGCTGGATTTACACTGATTGAATTGCTGGTCGTGATCGCCATCATCGCCGTGTTGATGGGGATTCTGATGCCTGCACTGCAAAAGGTTCGGGCTCAGGCTCGTCGCACCGTGTGCGGCGCTCATCTGCAGTCCTGCGCCAAGGCCGCGGTACTGTATGCGGATGACAACAACAGTAAGTTTCCCTATTGTCATATGGAGAGTTCACCGGGGTCAGGCAGTTATGCCGTGTGGCTCAGGGGCGGCCAGGGCAATCCCCAGACTCCGGGCGGCTTTCTGGCCCATGGCATGTTCTTTTATACGCGTTTGATCACGGATCCCAAGGTGTTCTATTGCCCAGGCAATCAAAACAAGAGCCTGAAATATGGCGAGCCGGATCCGGACAGTGCTGGCGGCGGGTGGCCCAGGGGAGACATTCCTGACGATCTGGGTCCCAGTCAAAACTGGATACAGACCACCTATCACTATCGTTCGCTCTGGGATGGAACGCGCTGGCGTGCCTTGAATTCAACCAAGGATGGCGGCGGCCTGGCTTTCATGGCAGACATGTTTTCCGATCCCACGCGAGGTGTCGAATTTCACCACAAGAGCGGCTACAACGTGGCCTATTCGGACGGGCACAGTGAGTTTGTCAAGGATCTGGAGAACCGGATCGAACAGTTTGGCGGTGGTCTGACCTATCATGTTGACCACAGTCGTCAGGATTACGTGTGGAAAAAGTTCTTTGACAAAACGGCGAAGTATAAACCGCATAAGGAATACTAGGCTCTTTTACAAAAAGCCCTGTGGTTGTCAGTTTTCAGAAAGTAGTGTGTAGAGAAACGTGTTCTTTTGGATGGAGGATTGAATGATGTGTCAGAAAGTTATATGTGCAATCATGATTGTGACGCTGGGCGTGATCAATATCGGCATGAGTGCGGATATCCCCGATCTGGCGGCCTGGTGGTCACTGGATGACGGGGCCGGTACCACAGTCGTGGACATTTCAGGTAACGGGCACGACGGGCAGACCTACGGTGATCCTGCCTGGGTTACGGGGGTCCATGGTGGGGCCATGGAGTTCGACGGCGTGGATGACTGGGTTGAGTTTCCCACGACCAGTGAGGCACAGGGATTTCCTACGATCAATGGTGAGGTGACCTGGGCGCTCTGGTTGAAGACAGGGGCCGTCACTATAAGTACGCCGGTGATTGCCGTGGGCCCTGTAGGAGGGGCTCATGTCTCAGGTAACCGATCCATCACGGTGGAGCCGTCGGGTGCGATCAATCTACGTGGTAACAACGTGGGGGCATTGGTCGGTGTGGATACCATCGCCACTGTCACAGACAATGAATGGCACCATGTAGCCGCGGCGATCGCCTTTGAGACGAATGGTACCCTTGATACCATGCAGATCTATATTGATGGTGATTTAAATAAAGGTGTGGAAAACAACAGTATCAATATTAACCAATACGCTGGCGCTGCTGGTGATTTCGTCATGGCCTTTGGCAAGAGAGCTACCTTTTACACCGGCCTCATTGACGATGTGGCCGTGTTTGGACGCGTGCTTTCTGCCAATGAAATTTTAACCGTCATGGTCGGATTGTCAAAGGAATTGGCTGGTGGAGCCAACCCCGCGGACGGAGCCACTGACGTGTTGCGTGACAGTGATTTATCCTGGACGCCGGGCGAGTTTGCTGTGACGCACGATGTCTATTTTGGCACGAGTTTTGAAGACGTCAATGCTGCGAGTGTGCCGACCGCGTCCGGCCTGGATGTGAATTCACTGGATATGGGCGTGCTTGATTTTGGCGCGACCTACTACTGGCGTGTGGATGAAGTCAATGGGGCGCCGGACCGCACGG